>DPSD01000499.1:984-2507 GCA_003538495.1 Accumulibacter sp. | reverse complement strand
GCCTTTCCTTGTAGCGGGTCACGCCGGCAGCCTCTTCGAGAAATACCCGCAGCTCGTCGGGCTTGGCCTCGATGATTCGCGAGATGGTTCCCTGGCCGATGATCGCGTAGGCACGCGGTCCCAGGCCGGTGCCGAGAAAGAGGTCGGTGACATCCTTGCGACGGACATGCAGATTGTTGATGTAGTACTCGGACTGGCCATTACGCGTCAGCAGCCGCTTGACCGACAGCTCCGCATACTGTGACCACTGCCCGGAGAGACGGCCGAGCGAGTTGTCGAAGACCAGTTCGACCGCCGCTCGCGACACCGGCTTGCGGCTCCCCGAACCGTTGAAAATCACGTCCTGCATCGACTCGCCACGTAGCTCCGAAGCTTTCGATTCGCCGAGCACCCAGCGTACCGAATCCATCACATTGGACTTGCCACAACCATTCGGGCCGACCACGCCGACGAGTTGACCGGGCAGCGCAATGGTCGTCGGATCGACGAAGGATTTGAAGCCGGCAAGTTTCAGTTTGGTCAGGCGCATGAACCAGAACGCGGCCGCGGCAGCCGCCGCGCCAGAAGAGATCGGAAAAAGCATGGTTCCCAGCGAGTGTCACCCCGCACCCGGGAGGTGGACGACCCGCGAATATTCCTGCGGAATGCCATTATAAACGCTTATAATAGCATCCTGCCTGCCCGATTCGTTTCTCGCTGGATACCACTCGGAAAGACAATGAACCCAGTCTCCGCCAACACCCTCGAAACCTTCCCCAATCCGGCGCCGCAGCGGGATTTCCATATTCATATGGAAATCCCCGAATTCACCTGCCTGTGCCCGAAAACCGGCCAGCCAGATTTCGCGACCCTGCTTCTCGATTACATTCCGGACCAGACCTGTGTCGAACTCAAGAGCCTGAAACTCTACATCTGGTCTTTCCGCAACACCGGCTGCTTTCACGAGGATGTCACCAACCGCATCCTGGACGACCTGGCAAACGCCACGCAACCGCGCTACATGCGACTGACGGCACGCTTCTACGTGCGCGGCGGCGTGTTTACCACGGTGGTCGCCGATCGCCGTCAGGCGGGCTGGACGCCAGCGCCGACGGTGCAACTCGCCGACTTCTCCAGCCAATCCAACACCCGTGGCTGAGATCATGACCATCCAGACAGCACTCACCGACCAGCAACTCCTGCGCCTCGAGCAACTGCTCGAAGAGCCTGCGCTCGCCCAGTCGATGCGCCTCGACGAGGTACAGGGCTATCTCTGCGCGGCGCTATCGGGCCCCCAGGCGACCCCCGAGGCGCTGTGGCTGAGCGAAGCGCTGGGCAATGCGGAGGCGATCGCCAGCGCCGCCGGAGGCGAAGCTGCCGACTTGCTGCGCCTGCTCGCCACCCAGTTGCAGGCCGAACTGGCCAGTGGCGAACCACCCATGCTGCTGCTGTATGCCCAGGACGAAGACGAAAATTCTCCCAGCGACTACGTACCCTGGTGCCAGGCCTATCTGCACGGCATCGATTCGGCGCCTGCAGGCTGG
>DPSD01000499.1:0-778 GCA_003538495.1 Accumulibacter sp. | reverse complement strand
TATGCCCAGGACGAAGACGAAAATTCTCCCAGCGACTACGTACCCTGGTGCCAGGCCTATCTGCACGGCATCGATTCGGCGCCTGCAGGCTGGTTCGAAGCGCTTGGTGCAAACGACGACAAGGAAGACAGCGATGAGATCGCCTACCTTGACGAGCAACTCTTCCCGCTGTTCATGCTCACAGGCGACGCCGCTGCGGCCGCCGCTGCGGCCGGCGAGGAATGGCTGTCGGGCAGGGATCTCGATCATATGCGAAACGAATGTGAAGAAAAGCTGCCGCAGGCGGTGACCAACATCTATCGTTTCTGGGTCGCGCAGCGCAGTGTCAGAACCTTTCGCCACGAGCAGGCCAGAATCGGTCGCAATGAGCCCTGCCCTTGTGGCAGTGGCATGAAATACAAGAGATGTTGCGGAACGGCGTAATGCGGTAGGGCGCAAGCCCCGGCGGGGCGTTCCGCCGCAATCTCCCAGCCGTACCTCTTGGCCACGCAAGATTCGCGTAGCCCCTGCCTGCTTCGGGACCACCTGAAACCAGGTCGAGGCTGCGCTGTCGAGGATTTTCAGGATCTGTCTTCCAGATCACTTCAGGTCGAAGCGATCCAGGTTCATCACCTTGTTCCAGGCCGCCACGAAAGCATGCACGAATGCCGTCTGCGCGTCACTGCACGCATAGACTTCCGCGAGGGCGCGGAGCTGGGAGTTCGAGCCGAAGACGAGATCGACGACGCTGCCTGTCCACTTGAGATCACCTGTCGTCCGGTCCTGCCCATTCAGTACG
>DPSD01000023.1:1905-3276 GCA_003538495.1 Accumulibacter sp. | reverse complement strand
GGCGGCCTGCTCGGCAGTCTGCTCAGCGGCTGGACCTGGGAGCGCCTGGGTGCCGGGCTGACCTATACCTTGAGTTCGGCGTTTGCTGCCGCCGGCCTGTTCTGCGTGTTGTTCTGGGTGAAAAGGAGCGATCTCGACGAGGTCGGCGAGAAAAGCTCCTTGCTATCCGTTCGGCAAAACCATGGCCGGTCTTGCCCGTGATGTCTGGTCGCAAGCGCGGACGATCGGCTGTTCCACGTCGGGCGAAATCATCGGCGGCGGCGTCAGGGTGCCGGGAGACTTGGCGAGGTTCGGGAATCGGCTGGCAAGGACGACAGACTCTCGATCCACGGTTCGAGGCGCTGGCCGATGACGATCTGCACCTGGTAGCGGGGCGTCCGTTCAGCGGGTGCCGGGCGGCCAATGTCGCGCAGCGGTTCGAGCAGCGGACGCAGCGCAAAGGGCACATTGATCTGGCCGATGGTGATTTTGTCGAGGTAGCCTGCCAGATGGTGCTGTTCGTCGTGCTGGCGAACGATCGGTCGTACCGTGCCGCGCAGGATCAGGTGGCGGCTGCGGTCGGGGTAGCGGGCGCGTAAGGCGTCGCTGTCGAGGCCGGCGTCAATGGCGAAGAGGCGGCTGGCATGCGCTTCTTCGAGAGCCAGGCCGTCACGGTATGAGAGAATGTTTGCAGGAGATACCCGAATGCATGGTCTGCAAAGCGCATCTGCCAGCCCTTGCTGGCGTCCATCGGTGCTGGTCTGCGTGCTTCTGGCCACGGCCTGTGGCCAACCACCGTCGGCGACCGTCGCGCCGGCGGATGGACGGCGGCACTTCCCCGGCACCTGGTCGGCGACGGGCTCCCGCCAGACGCTGTACCTCGAATGGCTTTGATGATCAGGGGTGCCTGCTACAGCCATGACCATTAGACCTGGAAACGACCGACCAACTCGTGCATCTCGGTCGCCAGGCGCTTCATTTCCGCCGAGGCGCCTGTCGCTTCGCCCGTTGCAGCCGTATTTTCCTCGCTCATCGACGCGATCCTTTCGACCTGCTGGGCAATCAGCTCGCTGGCAGCGCTTTGCTCCTTGAGCGCGTTGGCGATGTCCGACGAAACGTCAACGACGCGGATCGCTCCATCGCGAATCTGGACGATGGATTTGCCTGCCTGACGAGCCCCTTCGGCATTGCTGTTCACCTGCCCCACCACCTGCCGCATATCGGCCAATGCGCGCTGTGTCTCTTCCTGGATCGCGCCAATGACCACGGAAATCTCCTTCGTTGCGGTCGTTGTCCGCTCCGCAAGTTTGCGCACTTCGTCGGCCACGACCGCGAAACCGCGTCCCTGCTCGCCAGCCCGAGCGGCTTCAATGGCGGCATTGAGCGCCAGCA
>DPSD01000023.1:0-1635 GCA_003538495.1 Accumulibacter sp. | reverse complement strand
CCAGCAGGTTGGTCTGATCGGCAATTTCCTTGATCACGTCGGTAGTGCTGCCGATCTGGTCCGTACGCTTTCCCAGTCCTTCCAGGGTGTGCGAGGCACTCTGCACGGTCTCGGCCATGGCCACCATGTCGCAGACGGTCTTCTCGATCACCTGCCCACCGCTCACGGCCGTAGCCAGGGACTGCCGCGCGATTTCCTGGGCGGTGGCAGAGGAATCGGCGACATGGGTGATGCTGACCGACATCTCTTCCACTGTCGCCGCGATCGATGACGTGGCATCGTTCTGTTGCCCGGTTGCCGCTGCCAGATGCCCGACCGACTGTGCCAGTGCAACGGAAGCGCCAGCGACATGGTCGCCGGTGTCCCGCATGCGCCTGACCACTGCCTGAAACTCGTCGAGCAGCGAATTCACACTCGATGCCACCTGCGCCATCTCGCTCTTTCCGGAAATCGGGATACGGCGGCTGAGGTCAAGCGTTTCCCTGATCTCTGCGGTGGTTTCCTGGACACTGGCCATCTGCCCCGAGATCTGTCGCACCGTGACTACCACCACCGCGCCGGACAGGATGAAGGCGATTGCCATCAATGCGATCAGCAGCTTGCGTGCGGATGCCAGCGACGCTTCCGAGGCGATCAACTGATGCTCAAGATGATCGATTTCGCTTTTTTCGAAAGTGGCCACCACCTTGGCGATGCCTTCCGTGGTCGCTCTGTCCCGGCCCTTGACCGCGACATCGACTTTCTTGCCAGCCTCCGGATCGCTCTTGTCAAAACTGCCGAGCGCCGCCTTGTAGGTGGCGCCGAGGGTCGCGTGATCCTGGATGAGCTTGTCGAGATCGGCGATCAGCCCTGCCTTCGCCGGATTGCTCTTGAGTGCGTCGAGCGTGGTTTTCAGCCGCTCCTGAACGACCTTTTCTCTCTCCAGGAACGCCTTTTCATATCGGGAAAATTCCTGTTCCTGGTTACCGCGGATGAGAATGTTTTTCCATTCCTGCACCTGCGTCTTGAATGCGACTGCAGCGGTCTGGATGTCGATCAGGGTTCCGATGCCCTGGCGTATGTCGACCAGGTCAGCCCGTAGCTGGGTGTTGAAGCGGGATAACTCGAAAATACCGACGCCGCTGGCGATGACCATGCTGCCGACGGCAATCAGACCGAGTATCAGGACTCGGGCCTTGATCGTGAAATTGTGCATGCAGACCCTGTTTCCGTTGGAAATGGCTGATCGGGCCGCAATGTCATCACGCTTGCAGGCCTTTGACAAGCGTTTTTCAGGTGCAGTGCGCCAGAGGCGGGGAAAGTGTTGCATTGCGAGATTGCATCGGCAGCGCTTTCGTGTATTCTGAGGTCATCAATGATCCGAGGAGGCAGGATGCGCATGCCGGTGACTACCTTGCAGGACTCTACCGCCGATCGACCGTTCACCGTTGACCGGTCGCTGCTGATCCAGCGCCTGCGCGAGGTGCTGCCGGCACAGGCGCTGCTGTTCGAGGAAGAAGACCTGCGGCCATATGATTGCGATGGTCTCACCGCTTTTCGGCAGTTGCCGCTGCTGGTCGCGTTGCCGGAGGACGAAGCGCAGGTGCAGGCGATTCTCCGGATCTGTCATGAGCTGCGCGCGCCGGTGGTGGCGCG
>DPSD01000354.1:23264-29167 GCA_003538495.1 Accumulibacter sp. | reverse complement strand
AGAAGTACATCGAGGACGGCCACTTTGGCGGCAAAGGCTCCGACGCCCACAAGGCGTCGGTGACCGGCGATACCGTCGGCGACCCGTACAAGGATACGGCTGGCCCGGCGGTCAACCCCTTGATCAAGATCATCAATATCGTCGCTTTGATGATCGTTCCCCTGATGGTTCCCGCAGGTGGCGTCAAACCAGCCGACGCCGCACACGCGGCAGCCGCGCCGGTGACCGCCATGGCGGCGCTACCGGCCGCCAAGATGCACTTTGAATCGGGCTCGGCGGCGCTGCCGGCCGATGCGGCGGCGACGCTTGAACTGGTCGTCGTGTACGCCAAGGCCAACCCGAATGCGAAGCTGGTCATTGCCGGCTTCCACGACGATAGCGGCAGCGCGGAGGCCAATGCCGATCTGGCGAAGAACCGCGCGATGGCCGTCGCCGAGGCGCTGAAGAACGTCGGTATTGCCGAGGCGCGTATCGAGATGAAGAAACCGGCGCTGACGGTCGGCTCCGGCGATCCTGCCGACGCGCGTCGCGTCGAGGTCAGCGTGCAGTAGCGAGCGCAGTCAGCGGGCGGGTTGATGCCCGCTGTTTGCAAAGGGCCGCTGATGCGGCCCTTTTCTTTGCCCGTTGCAGGCCTACCCGGCGGCGATCAGCGCCGGATTGAGCGTGTAGGTTCCGCTCAGGCTCGCCTGTGCCAGGACGTGTCCCTGCATTGCCGCGCGGAGCTGCTGGCCGGTCAGCGTACCGGCGACGTCCAGCTGGGCGACGTCGAGCGCGAAAATCGTAAACACGTAATGGTGGACGATCTCGTCGTTCCACGGTGGGCAAGGGCCGTCGTAGCCGTAATAGTCGCCACGCATGTCATGGTCGCCGGCAAACCAGCTGGTGTAGTCGTTGACGCCCTGGCGCGAGTCGTGCGGGGCGTGCGGACCAGGCTTGCCACGGGGCGTGACGTCGTTGGAAAACTCGCCTTCGCCGATTTCGCTCAGACTTGCGGGCAGGTCGAACAGCACCCAGTGAAAGAAGTCTACGCGCGGCAGGGATGCCGGTACCGTGCGGTCCTCCTGGTTGACGTCGTCACCCTGGCTCGGGACGTCCGGGTCGTGGCAGATCAGAGCAAAAGACCGCGTGCCGGCCGGCGCGTCGCTCCACGCCAGTTGCGGGTTGCGGTTGCTGCCCAGGCCGACATGGTACTCGGGGTCGACGATGCCAAAGGCAAAGTCGCCGGGGATTTGCTGGCCGTCTTTGAAGCTATGGGTGGTCAATTTCATCGCTGCTCCTCTCCTGATTGATTACTCGGCCGCATTGCGCCTGAAGTCGCGAACGCGAAAACCGGCGACCCATAGTGTAGCGAAGTAAACCGTCGCACCGATAGCGATGACCAGCGAAAGACGCAGCAGGCGCTCGCCCAGTTTCCAGTTCAGCCAGGCGTTTGCGTCACCGGTGGTGAACCACAGCGTCGCACCCATCGCCGCCATGGCCAGCGCCAGCCGGCCGTAGAACAGAAACCAGCCGGGTTGCGGGGTGTAGACGCCTTGCCGCCGCAAGCCAAGGTACAGCAAGCCGGCGTTCAGGGACGCCGCCAGGCCGATGGATAGCGCCAGTCCGGCATGCTGCAGGGAGCCGATCAGCAGCAGGTTCATGATTTGCGTGGCGGCCAGCGAGAGCAGAGCGATCTTGACCGGCGTGCGCACGTTCTGGCGGGCGTAGAAACCCGGGGCAAGCACTTTCACCAGGATCAGCCCGAGCAGGCCGACGCTGTAGGCGAGCAGCGCGTTGCGGGTCATCAACACGTCGGTAGCGGTGAACGCGCCGTGGTAGAACAGCGTCGTGATCAGTGGCACGGCGAGAATAGCCAGCGCCAGAGCGGCCGGGGCGGCGAGCAGGAAAGTCAGCCGCAAGCCCCAGTCGAGCAGTTGGGAGTACTCGTCGTGTTGCTCGCCGGCGTGGTACCTGGCCAGCGAGGGGAGGAGAACGGTCCCCAGAGCTGCGCCGAGCATGCCGGCCGGAAACTCCATCAGGCGATCGGCGTAATAGAGCCAGGAGACGCTGCCGGTGGCCAGGAACGACGCAAAGACGGTGTTCAGCAAGAGGCTCACCTGCGCCACCGAAACGCCGAGGACGGCAGGCCCCATCAGCCGGAAGATTCGCCGTACGCCCTCGTCGCGCAGGGTCAGCGAGAAGCGTGGCAGCATGCCGATGCGCCGCAGGGCCGGGAGCTGGAACGCGAGTTGCAGGGCTCCGCCGAGAAAAACCGCCCAGCCCAGAGCCATGATCGGCGGCTCGAAATGCGGCGCGGCATAAAGCGCCATGAGAATGAACGAGACGTTGAGCAGCACCGGCGTGAAAGCGGGTACGGCAAAGCGGCTCCAGGTGTTGAGTACGCCGCCGGCCAGCGCAACCAGTGACATGAACAGGATGTACGGGAAGGTGATGCGTGTCAGCTGGACGGTCAGCGCGAACTTTTCGGGGTCGTCGGTGAAGCCCGGCGCGGAAATGTAGACCAGCAGCGACGCGGCGGCCATTCCCAGGAGCGTCACCGTCAGGACGACGAGAAACAGCAGGCTGACGACGCGGTCGACCAGCTGCCGGGTTTCGTCGGCGCCGCGTCTGTTCTTGTATTCGCCGAGCACTGGCACGAAGGCTTGCGAGAAGGCGCCTTCGGCAAACAGGCGGCGCAACAGGTTGGGCAGCTTGAAGGCGACGAAGAAAGCGTCGGTCAGCATCCCGGCACCAAAGGTCCGGGCGATCACGAAGTCGCGCACAAAGCCGAGCACACGCGACAGCAGGGTCATGCTGCTGACGGTGGCGAGCGTCTTGAGGAGGTTCATTGGGGGTCCGGGCGGCGCCGCCGGGGCGCGAAGCCCGTCATCTTAGCGCCTGCAGGTCGGCCGGCAAAACGCCGTGCGACCGACCTGCAGGAAGTTGCTTGCCCGGGGTCCGCCAGGCGGCCGGTGCTGGCAGGAAAAGAGAGTCCAGCGCGGCAGATGGGAGCCGTGCCAGGTCGATCGACCCGCTCCCAACCAGACCCGAAAACCTTGTCGGACGCCTGCGCTCTACTGCTGCCGACTCTACGGGGTTTTCTTTTCCTCGGCGTTGATCGTGACACCGCGCTGCTGGAGCGCATTCACCACCACCTGGGCGTTCTTGTTGCCGGCGCTGGCCAGCTTCTGCGTGCCGGCGGCCAGCGAGTCGAGCTGGGCACGCATTTTTTGCGCGTTCTGATAGGTGGCTTCCTGGGTATCACGCAGGGTCGCCAGCTGCCCGCGCTCCTGGTACAGGTGGCTCGCCTGGAAACCGAACCAGACCACCAGCGCCAGGGCGATCAACAACACCGGGACGAAAAAGCTTGAAGGTTTCTGTTCATCCATCCCGATCACCGTGCCGGGCCAGCTTGCGGAGCGGCGCTGAAAGTGATCCCCTGCGAAGCCAGCAATTCGCGTAAGGCGGCGTCGTTATCCCTGGCCGCCAGGTCAGCCAGTGACTTGATCAAGGACTGGTAGAGCGGCTCCAGCTGCAAGCTTTGCTGGATGAACTGGCCACGGCTGGCCAGCTCGTTCTGCGCCTGCCGGTTGCCGCTGAACATCAGCGAGTCGACAATCGCCAGAAACAGCGCGAGCGCGCCCAGCAGCACCAGGGCGCGATATTGCGTGGTGGTCAATCGAGTACTCCCGAGAAGAGTGCGGGTCAAAAACACCCCGTCGCCGGGGGCCAAAGCGAGGCGGGTTCCCCTTCGAGGAACCCGCTTTCGGCTTTAGTTTAGCATCCCGCGGCGACGCTGGATGACGATCATCGCCAGCGCGATGGTCAGCAGCAGCAAGGTGCCAGGCTCGGGAACCTGTGGGCCGCCGGCTTGGACCGTGGCGAGGACCGAGAGCACGATGTCGTCGAAGGCGGCGCTGAAGCCGCTGCCGTTGTGCGCCAGCGCCTTGAGCACGATGGTGTCGCTGAAGTCGCCGACGGTCTGCGTATCGAGCGAGATCTGCAGGCCACCTTGCGAAGCCCCCGCCGCCAGGTTGGCAAAAGACACAAAGCCGCTCGCCAGGAAGTCGCTGAGCGCGAGAGCGTAGGCGCCATCGAGCAGGTCAGCGGGACCAGTGACGTCGTTGGCGAGTTGCAGGAAGGCGGTGGCCACGCCGCTGCCTTCGGTAAGCGTGCCGAAGTCGAGCACGAAGCTGAAGCCGACGCCGGTCAGCGAGCCCTTGCCGCCCGTTTTCAGGAAGTTCGGATTGGCATAGTTGTTGACCTGCGCCTGCAGCGTCACGGCCGCATCGCCGAGGTCCAGGTCGGCCAGTTCCGGGTTGTGGCTGGCAAACTGCAGGTTAGCCGCGCCACTGGTGAACACGCCGGCGTTGGCGGTATTCAGGCTGACCTGCAGGCTGCTGCTGTCGGTCTGGCCGGCCGCCAGGCCGCTGACGTTGCCACTGCCGCCGAACGGCCCAACCGGCATGTTGATGAAGCTGCCCTGCAGGGTGTCGTTGAGGGCGACCGTCGGTGCGGCGTTGCTCACTGAAATGCTCTTCGCGGCGACGACGTCGCCCTTGTGCACGATGCCGAAGTCGACCAGCGCCGTATTGACCTTGGCGATCGCCTTCTCGTACACGTTCCCGGCCAGGCTGACCAGCTGGTTGCCGACGGAAACGTCGCTGGCGCCGGTAGTGCCCGAACCGGTCGATTCGAAGTTCACCTGGGTGTTGCCACCGAAGCTGCCGGCGGTGCCGGTATTCAGCGCGACCTGCAGGCTGCTGGCGTCCGTTCCCTGCGCAGCGAGGTTGACGATACTGCCGCTGGTCGAGAAACCGGCCGGGGCGGCGCCCGCAAAGCCCGCCTTGAGGCCTTCGGTGTAGATATCCGGACTCTGGTTGCTGACGCTGATCGCCGCCGTCGGTGGCGCGTCGCCGCGCCGTGCCGCAAGCGTGACGGTGGTCGTATTCAGCTTGGGGTCGGCGAGCCGGTAGACCGCACCCTGCACAGCGACATCCTGCGAAGCGAGTGTCATCTGGCATTTCGGCGCGCAGTTGCCGACGTTATTGGCGTCGGAAACGAAAGCGATGGTGGCGGTGCCGCCGATCGCCCCGGCGCTGGCGGTGCTCATTCCGACGCTCAGGCTGCTGGCATCGGTCGCGCCCGGTGCCAGCAGGTTGAAGCTGCCGCTGGCGGTGATCGGGGCGTTGCCGCTGATGGTCGCGTTGAGCGCCGCCTGCGCGTTGCCGGTCGCCTGGTTGCTGACGCTGACCAGGGCGCTCGGCGACGCCGACCCGATCCGCACGTTGCCGAGATTGATCGGCTGCCCGGTGTTGATCACCGGGCTGGCCTGGTCGATGATGTTGCCGGTCGCTTCGATGGTGCCGACGACGCCGAAGTTCTCCGAACCGACGGCCAGCGTCCCGAGATTGTTGCTCACCCCGTTGACCGCGCCGGCGCTGACGTAGTTGACCGCGATGTGGCCATTGACGACGGCCGCCGCACTGGTGTTTACGCCAACCGACATGGTCCCGTTGCCGGCGTTGCTGTTGCTGCCGGCGAGGATGCCGTTGAGGCTGCCGACGCCAGTGATCAGCCCGGCGCCGGTACCGCCCGAGCTGCCGAAGCTGGCGTTCAGGTCTTCGACGAAGCCGGTTGCGCCGCTTGCGGTGTTGCGAATGGTCAGGTTCTGGTTGACGATCTGGCCCACCTGAACGGTGCCGAAGTTCAGCGAGGCAGTCTGGATCGCGCCAGCGGCAAGCTGGTAGACATTCCCGTTGACGCTGACTACCTGGCTGCCGACGCTGGCGGGGTCGAGACCGTTGCTGACGCCATTGACCTTGCCGGCGGTCTGGTAGGCCAGCGTCACCGTGCCGACCTTGGCGCCGGCCGAACTGGTGTCGACCTGCGCACCCATGGTGTTGCTTTTGCTGCTGCCGGGG
>DPSD01000354.1:7222-23060 GCA_003538495.1 Accumulibacter sp. | reverse complement strand
GGGCACCCATGGTGTTGCTGTTGCTGCTGCCGGCCAGCAGGCCGTTGATGTTGCCGCCGCTGATTCCGGCCTGCCCGCTGCTGCCCGAGAAGCTGGCGTTCAGGTCTTCGGAGAAGCTGCCCGCGGGAGCAGCGTTGGTGACCGTGAAGAACTTTGCCAGCGACCCGCCGACGCGCTGGTTAGCTACCTGCACCGGCGACGATGCCTGTCCTACTGCGGCGTTGTACGCTGCCGCGCCACCGGCGAGGACGATGTTCAGCTTCTGGTCGGCGATGTTGTCGAAGTTGCTGCGCAGGTTCAGAACCTGACCGTTGAGCGGTGCGAGGGCGCCGGCGTTGGCGGCGGTGAAGGTCACCGCCTGATCACCGGTGTTGCTGCCCGGCGCGCCGGTATTGTAGTTGCCGGCGGTGACGCCGGTGCCGCTGAGGCGGGCGTCGGTCAGGTTGCCGCCGTTGACGCTGGTCTGGACGGCGCCACGCAGCGACGGACCGGTGGTGCCGGTGTTGGCAATCTGGTAATTGAAAGTGGTCGCGCCGACGCGCACGTTGCTGATGGTCAGTGTCGCGTTGGCGGTGTTGCCGTTCGTCACGTCGACGCCGGTGATCGCCTGCGCGGCGTTGCCGCCGGCGAGGATCTGGCCAGCGCCCGAGACGCCGGCGCGGCGGTTGAAGGCGTTGCCGCTGCCGGCAACGACGCTGGTGTAGTCGGTGTTGATGGTCAGGTTCTGGGTGCCGATGTTCAGCGTCGAGCCGGCAGCGCCCATCACCAGCTTGCCTTGGGAATTGGGGGTATTGGCCAGGTTCATCACGCCGTTCGAATCGACCTGCAGCGTGCCCGTTCCTGTCAAGGCATTCTGGATGGTTAGCGTGCCGTTCTGTGCGCGCATCGTGCCGTTGTTGGTCAGCGCGCCAGAGATGTTGACGAAGATCGTGCCGCCGCCATCGGCGTTGATCGTGCCGTTGTTGGTCAGTGTCGCGGCGCCGCCGACGAAGGCCTGCTGGCCGATGGTGCCGTTCTGCCCGCGCACGGTCATACCCGGGCCGATGACGAGGTTGCCGGCCTCGACATTGAGTCGATTGGCGCCGCTGCCGTCGGCGAAGACGATGCTGCCGGTGCCGCCGATGGTCTGGTTGCCCTGCGGCGCCAGAATGCTGTTGTTGCCGATGTTGATCGTGCCATTGAGCGTCATGCCGCCGGCCGAGACACGTTCGATGCCGGTGGCCGAAGCCATGTCCAGAACGCCATTGAGGGTGACCGCGTTGAGGAAGTTGTTGCTGCTGTTGCTGGCGACAAACTTGCCGCTGCCGTTCAGTGCACCACCGGTGAGCGAGGCGCCATTGAACAATACCGTGCTGCCGACGTCGGCCAACAGAGTGCCAGTAGTGTTGTCGTAGCCGCCACCCGCGTTCAAGGTCAGCTGACCGCCGTTGCGGGCTTCCATTGTCGCCTGGTTGATGACTTGTCCGCTGACTCCGACGGCGATGCTGCGACCGGCGATGTCGGCCGAGATCAGGCCCTGGTTGGTCAGCGTCGCAGCACCGCCGACAAAGCTCTGCGGGCCGATGGCGCCGTTGCCGCCGCGGACGGTGATGCCCGCAGCCAGCGTCAGGTTGCCGGCCTCGACGTTGAGGCGGTTGCTGGCATTGCTGTCGGCAAAGACGATGGTCCCGCTACCGCCGATGGTCTGGTTGCCCTGCGGCGCGAAGATGCTGTTGTTGCCAATGTTGATCGATGCACCGTTTAGGGTCAGGCCGCCGGCGACACGTTCGATACCGGTCGCACTCGCCAGGTCGAGCGTTCCCGCGAGCGTGACGCCGCTGAGGAAGTTGTTGCCGCTGTTGCTGGCGCGGAACGAACCGGGACCGGTGAGGTTCATGTCGCCGCTGATCGTCACCCCGTTTTGCGCGACCACGCTGCCTGCGCCAGCGAGGATCTGGCTGCCGGTGTTGCCGGTGATCGCCGAGTTCAGGTTAAGCGTGCCGCCGTTGAGCGCGGCCAGCGTGCCGTTGTTGGTGGTCAGGCCGCTGACGCCGATGGTGATCGCACCGCCGGCGACATCGGCCTGGATGGTGCCGCTGTTGGTCAGGGTGGCGGCGCCGCCGACGAAACTCTGGGCACCGATGAAGCCCGTCTGCCCGCGTACGGTGATTCCCGAACCGACGACCAGATTCCCGGCTTCGACATTGAGGCGGTTGCTGGCATTGTTGTCGGCAAAGACAATGGTGCCCGTGCCACCGAGGGTTTGGTTCCCCTGTGGCGCCAAGATGCTGTTGTTGCCGATGTTGATCGTCGCAGCGTTAAAGGTCAGGCCGTTGACCACCCGCTCGATTCCCATCGCTGAGGCCAGGTCGAGGGTACCGCTGAAGTTGACCGTGTCGAGGAAATTGTTGCCGCTGTTGGACGGCCGGAACGAGCCGCTGCCGACGGCGTTCACCGTACCGCTGACGGTGACGCCATTCTGCGCGACGACGCTGCCGACGCCGGCCAGGATCTGGCTGCCGACGTTGCCGGCCACTGCCGAGTTGAGGTTGAGGGTGCCGCCGTTCAGTGCCGCCAGCGTGCCGTTGTTGGTGGTCAGGCCGCTGACGCCGACGGTGATCGCGCCGCCGGCGACATCGGCCTGGATGGTGCCGTTGTTGGTCAAGGTGGCGGCGCCGCCGACGAAGCTCTGGGCACCGATGAAGCCTGTCTGCCCTCTTACCGTGACGCTGGAGCCGATCACCAGATTGCCGGCCTCGACGTTCAGCCGATTGCTGGCGTTGGCGTCGGCGAAGACGATGCTGCCGGTACCGCCGATGGTCTGGTTGCCCTGCGGCGCGAGGATGCTGTTGTTGCCGATGTTGATCGTCCCGTTGAGGGTCATGCCGCCGGCGGTGATACGTTCGATACCGGTGCTTGAGGCGATGTCCAGAAGCCCGTCGAGGGTGACGCCGTTGAGAAAATTGTTGCCGTTGTTGGTGGCGACGAGCTTGCCGGTACCGCTGGTTCCCAGGGTGCCGCCGGTGATTGACGAGGCGTTCAGCAGCACCGTGCTGCCGTTGAGCGCGGAGATCTGACCCAGCGCGCCCTGGCTGACGCCGACGCTCTGGATGTTTAGGGTAGCGCCATTGCGCGCTTCGAGCAGGTTGTTGTTGGTGACCCCGCCACCTCCCGCACTGGCCAGGGTGATCTGGCCACCGGCGACATCGGCCGAGATGGTGCCGTTGTTGACCAGTGTGTTGGCGCCGCCGATGAAGCTTTGCCCACTGCCAATGGTGCCGTTCTGTCCGCGGATCACCACGCCGGCCGCCAGCGTCGTGGTGCCGGCGCCTTCTAGCTGGATGCGGTTGCCCGCCGCGCTACCGAAGTTGAGGGTGCCGGTACCGGCGACGTTCTGGGTGCCCTCGAAGGTCAGCAGACTGGCCGAGTTGATATTCACCACACCCGGCCCGCCGAGCGTCAGACCATTGACGATGCGCTCGATGCCGGTGTTGCTGGCAAGGTCCAGGCGGCCGTTCAAGGCGGCACCGCTGAGGAAGTTGTTGCCGTTGTTGAAGGCGACCAGCGCACCACTGCCGGTGGTGTTGATGGTGCCGCCGGTGATGGTGCTGCCGAACTGGTTGAGCACGCTGTCGGCGCTGATGTTGATCACTCCGCCGGCGTTGTTGATGTTGTGGCTGGCGGCGACCTGTAGCGCTGCGTTGTTGGGGTTGGGTCCGGCGCCGACATTGATGGTGCCCGTGTTGGTGGTGCTACCTCCGCCGGCCAGGGTCAGCAGGAATGCATCGATATTGACGCCACCGCTGTTGGTCAGGTTCAGGATCGACTGTGCGGTGTTGACGGTCACTACCTTGCCGCCGGCGATGATCGCCGTATCGAGGCCACCGGTCGGCACGATGCCGCACGACCAGTCACTGGCGGTGCTCCAGTTTCCTGTCGCCGGGTTCCAGGTGCAGTTGGCCGCGAGGGCTTGCTGCGCAGGAAAGGCGAGCAGGATCGCGAGAAGGGCCGGTTTGACACTTGAAGTCGGTTGGTGGGCGCGCATGGGTCTCTCCTGGGGTCTCGAACGGGACGCCGACAGCACTCGGCGCCATCCTACAAAATAGAACAGCTTTATAGGTTTGGCCAAAGCAAAAGTTATGCCGGTTAGTACTCAACACTCTTATTGCAGTCTTTTTTTGCACATGTTCAACGAGTTGGCTGAACGCGCCGGGGACTTCGGCGATGCCAGCGGCCGGTCTGCGGGGCGCTGTGGCACAAAGCCTGTAAAAGCCTTCCATGATGCAAATGCACCATTGGTGAAGCGCCGCCTTGTCGTGCACAATGCGTCGCATGTTGATGGTTGACGCTCGTGCGCTGAACAAGGTGATCCTGGGTTTTTACCGTGAGGGGCGCGAGGTGCCGCTGGCCAGTTTTCAGGAGTGGGCGCTGGAGCAGATCCAGTCGCTGATTGCCTTCGAGTCAGCGTGGTGGGGCAACGCGGCGGCGGACCCGCCCGAACTGCACGAAATGCATCTTCACAATTGCGACCAGGGCATCCTGGACGAATACCCGCATTACGTCGAACAGGATTTCTTTCGCGCGGCCTTGATCGCCTCGCCGGGGGTCTCGGTCAACATGCGCGACCTGACGACGCGGGCGCGCTACGTGCGGACACCGCTGTATCGGGAACTGGGGCGGCGCTTCAAGGTGGAGTGGTCGCTGGGAACGCTGCTGATCGAGCCCACTTCGTCGCTATACGAGTTTCTGACGGTCTGGCGGCACGACCGCAAGCGTCCGTTTTCGGAGGCAGAGCGCCAGACCAAGGAGCTGCTGATGCCGCACCTCGCGGAAACGCATCGCACCGTGCGGCTGCGCCACGTGCTTAAAGTTCCAGGCCCGCCGAACAGGGAGTGGGCTCTGGTTGACATTCGAGGCTTCCTGCGCGAAGCGTCGCCGGCTTTCGTCAGCCGCCTGCGGCAACAGTGGCCCACTTGGAGCGGCAGCCGCCTGCCGGAGCCGCTGGCGTCGCTGGTCGGGGCGGGCCCGGTCGATGCGGCGGCTGCGGCGCAATTCGATGTCACCGACTGCGGGCAATTGCGTTACCTCTCTGGAAAGTCGGCAGGAGCTCTCGGGCAGCTGTCGGCGCGCGAGCGCGAAATCGCCGTCCGCTATGCGCGCGGCGAAACCTATTCGGCGATCGCCGCCGCCTTGTCGCTGTCGCCACCGACCGTGCGCAATCACATCGCGCACTGCTTTCGCAAGCTGGCGGTGAACAACAAGGTCGAGCTGGTGCGGCGACTGGAGGCCAAAGAGTGACCAGCGTGTAACCGGAGCGTGACCTGACTTCTGGCTGCTCTTGCGTCGCTGCGCTGCTGTTTGTCGTGCTTGCTCGCCTGCCGCCGCTCTTGGCGGCTGCCAGCCGTTCCGCTCCCTGTGGAACGAACAGGCCTCGTCGGCCGCCTTCCGCAGACAATCGCCGTCACGCCTCCGACAGGGTATCGAGCCAGTTCAGGGTGGCTTCCTCAACCTGCGTACGCAGCGCCCGCGACGAGAAGGTGTGATCCGCATCGGCAAGGTCGACCCGTCGCAGTCTGGCGGCTTCGAGCAGGCCCGACCAGCCAGGATCGCCGGCAGCGAACTCGAGAAACTCCTTCGCCGTGTAGTCCTGGCCGCTGAGGACCAGCAGTAGCTGCCCGGGGAACTGCTGCCAGCCTTCCGCCATGCGATCCTGGAAAGCGCGCGCCGCGTGAGCCTTGCCGCGGGCAGCCGAGCGACGCGCCGCCAGCGCGTCCCCGAGCAGCCCGGAGATCGCTTTCAGGACCTGCATCCTGCCGCTGAGCAGCTTGCGCCAGAACTCGCCCTGCAGCAGACGCTGGCCGTAATAATGCTTGATATGCGTCTGTGCCAGGCTGGCTTCGGAGCGCACCCATGGGTTGAGCAAGGCCAGCCCGGCGACCCGTGGATCAGCGGTGGCCTGAACGTATAACAGGGCCGCCGACGCCGCATCGCACAGCCCCCAGAGGACTATCCGCTGCACCGCTGGGCAGGCGCGCAGGAAGGCGTCGATGGCGGCGCCGATGTCCGCCGAGACGTCCTCGAAGCTGCGCATCGCGCCGCTGGCGTCACCCATGCCGCGGTAGTCGAAGCGCATTGCCGGGTATCCGGCGGCGGCCAGCCGGCGCGACAGCAGCAGGAACTGCCGGTGACTTCCGGCCCGGTATTGCGGACCGCCGACGACAATCAGCACCCCGCAAGCGGCGTGGCGGTCGCCGTTGGCGGTATCTTCCTCGACGCCTGCTCCGCTCGCCGGCGACGGCTGTGGCACTTCGCAGTTCGCGCCGGTGTCGCGATGCCTCGCGTGCAGTGCTTGCGGCCAGGCAACGATCGCCGGCAGGAGTTCACCGGCACAGGGGAGCAGCAGAGCCTCCTCGAAGACATTCATCGCGGGCCGCTGGCGGAGATCGCCTGAATGCTTGCCTGGAGCAGCGCCGGGCACTCGCTGATTTCGGTGGTCTGCCAGAATGGCGGGCCGCTCACCGCCGTCCCGCGGGCTTGTTGCCCGGCCGCCAGCCACTGCGTCAGGCGCGCGACGGCAGCCGGCGACAGGCCGGGATCGGGCCGGCTGGAAATTTCGAGCCATTCGACACGGCCGGTGCGGGGGGGGAGCAGCAACTCTGCCTGCTCGAGCCCACTGGCCAACAATGGCGACAGCAGATAGCCGGCGACCTCCACCGCCTCACCTTGCCGCAGTTGGCTGCGCAGCCGCTCCATGACGCCCTTGCCATCGCTGGCGAGCATCTCGGCGGCCATTTTCAGGCGCAGAAACTGCTGCAGGAACTGCTTTCCCGATACGACCGGCTGCCAGAAGAGCAGGTTGACCGGACGCTCCAGCCGCTGCGCCGCCTCGTTGGCCAGCAGGCAGCCTGCGCGCTGACCCCATAACCACAGTGGTGCAGCCGTCCGCTGCTGCAGCCAGTCGCAGGCGAGCCTGACGTCGGCCAACCAGGCCTCCCAGGTGGCATCGCCGAAATCGCCCGCACTGTCGCCACAGCCCAGCAGGTCGATCTGCAGCACGGCATAGCCAGCGGCGGCCATCGCTCTCGCCTGGAGGGCTGCCATGCGCCGGGACTTGTTGAGTTCCTCGGCAAAGGGGTGCACGTAAGCGACTGCGCCGCGCGGCGTCGCCAGGGCGTCCGGCATATGCAGCAGGGCAAAGCGCTGGCCGGTCGAGGCTGGCAGGAAGAAGGCTTCAAGCGACACGACGGTACTCAGATGGCCAGTTTGCCTTGCACGAAGTCGACCAGCGAAGCCAGCGTCGCAAATACCGTGCCATCGATCTCGTCGTCATCGACGGTAAACCCGAAACGCTCCTCCAGGGTAGTGATCAGCGCCACCACGGCCATTGAATCGAGTTCCGGAAGCGCTCCGAGTAGTGGGGTGTCCGGGGTAAATCGGCCGGCTCGGCCCTTGAGGCTCAGGACCTCGTCAAGAACCGCGACCACCTCGCTGTTGATGTCCATCTCGTCTCCTGTAGCGGGAATTCTCCCGGATGCTGCACGCCCGCCCCGCTGGCGGTGGCCGAATGAGCCGCGATTATACCGAGTCGCTGCCTTGCCCTCCGTGAGATCGGTCACGGCGACGCGGCAGTGGCCGACCCTGATCGCTCGGTGGCTTGTTGGTCAGGCTGGCAGGTGCGAGACTGCGATCTCTCGCCGAGCAATCGGAACTGTGCTGGCGCTCCGGCGCTGGTCGGCACGGCAACAGCGCAAGCGCGCCTCTGGAACGTAGTGGAGTGAAATATGGCTGACCCTGCCCCCCTGGCAAGCACCGGCTTGCCCTCTTTTGAAAGCAAGATCGTTCCGCCGGAGCAACTCGCCGATCGCGTCGTCGGGGTGGCGCGGCCGCTGGTGTTCAGCAATGGTTGCTTCGACATCGTACACCGCGGCCACGTAACGCTGCTGGCTCAGGCCCGCAGCCTCGGTGCGGCGCTGATCGTCGCGGTCAACTCGGACGCCTCGGTCAAACGCCTTGGCAAGGGTGACGATCGTCCGGTGAATGCGCTGGCTGACCGTCTGGCGTTGATCGCTGCCCTGGAAGCGGTGACTCTGGTGACCTGGTTCGACGAGGATACGCCGCTGCAGCGGATTCTGGATTGCCGGCCCGAGGTGCTGGTCAAGGGAGGCGACTGGCCGGTCGAGCAGATCGTCGGTAACCGCGAAGTGCGCGGCTGGGGCGGCCGCGTCTGGTCATTGCCGTTCATCCACCAGACCTCGACCAGCGCTTTGCTCGACAAGATCCGGCGGCTGTAGCGCGGCTCGGGTGGCGCGTTGTTGGCGAGGCCGCTGCCACCGGTGCGTCAGGTGGCGCCCAGGGCGTTCTTCAGCGAGGCCAGGTCGTCGGCCGACTCGGCGAGCAGCGTGGTGATCGCATCGGCGTCGAACAGTTGCGACAGCAGCGTCGTATCCACCCGATCGGCGAGTTCCGGATCGCGCCACGGATGTTCCAGGTTGGCCAGCTTGTTGGCGACCAGCAGGACGTCGGCCAACGTCTTCAGGCTTTCCACCGGACGGTCGGTCTCGTGCGTTTGAACAACCAGCAGCAGTTCCTCGGGTAGCCCCATCGCGGCCAGCAGGGCGTGCCCGATCTCGGCGTGCCATTGCACCAGCAACTGGTGCAATTCGCTCGGCTCGGCGATCAGTTCCGGGAACGAGGCCGCCCGTGAGAGCAGGTAGAAGACGCCGATGTCGTGAATCAGCCCGGCAAACATTGCCTCGTCCGGAGCGACGCGGGTCGCCTTGCGCGCGAGGAGGCGGCTCAGCGCCGCGACGTGCATGGTGTGCTGCCAAAGGCGCTGCGACACGGCCGCGAATGGCGCCATCTTCTTCGAGGCGAGGAGTTGCTCCATGGCCACCGCGAACGAGACGCTGCGCACCGCTTCCATGCCGGTCCGGGCGATCGCCGCATTGACATCGACGATCGCGCGTCCGGAGCGGTTCAGCGTTACCGAGTTGGCCAGGCGGATGATCCTGGTGCTCATCAAGGGCTCGGCGCCGACCAGGGTCGCCAGCTCCTCGATCGTCAGATCGGGCTTCTTGAGCGCCGTCCTGACCCGGAAGGTGATGTCCAGGAAGGTCGGGAAGTTGACCACTTCGCCGGAGAGGTCGCGGGCGATGTCTTGCAGGATGCGGAAGCTGATGTCGTTGGCCATTGGTTTCGGGTCTCATGCACGATTGACGACCGCACCAGGCCTGCGGCCTGGCCAGCCGGGAGCAGTCATTGCTGCCTGCCTTTCAAAAGATCCTTGAGGTTGGCGAAGGGCTGCGCCGTCGCTAACGGCCTGTTCGCCGAGCCCGACGAGTTGATGCCGGCCTGGCGGGCGGCTTCGGCGTCAAGTTGCCGCGAGTGTTCGTTATCGTGGCAGTAGAGGCAGAGCAACTCCCAGTTGCTGCCGTCGCTCGGGTTGTTGTCGTGATTGTGGTCACGGTGATGAACGGTCAACTCGCGCAGGTTCTGGTGGGTGAACTCGCGGCTGCAGCGTCCACAGATCCACGGGTAGATCTTCAAGGCCTGTTCGCGATAGCCGGCCTCACGGGTCTGCCGGTGGCGGACGGCGTCGGCGATCAGGCGATCGGTGCGGGCACTCTTGGCGTTGTTGCCGGGATTGTCTATGGCCATTTGTGGGTCTCCTGATGGAACGTGTGTCGGGTTTCTTCCGCTGCGGCGATGCTCGCAGGCTAGACGCGCAGCGCGATCAGTGGCACGCGCATCTCGTTGCTGCTGATGCCGCCGTGGACGCCGAGCATCGTGTAGCGTTTTTCTTCCGGCAGCCAGTCCTTGATCGTCCAGTTGTCCTTCATCAGCAGCGTGTAGTCGCCGACTCGCGTCGACAGGCGTGGATGGTAGGGTGCAGGCCCGAACCAGCCGGCGGCGATCAGCTGGTCGCTGCGGTAGAGGTGACAGGCGCGGCCGAAATGGCGGCGTACGTAGGCCTCGAAAGCCGGTCGATTGGCAGCTGCGACGTAGCAGTAGGCGACGCGACGCTCGCCGCACAGCGGCCGCAGCAGGAGTGCCGCGAGTTGCGGATGGTCGTCGAGATCGATCACTCGCCGGCCCGGCGAATCGATGAAGCCGTGATCGGCGGTGACCAGCAGCCAGCTGTCGCTGCCGCGCAGCTGGCGCACCAGCTCGCCGAAATGGGCGTCGAAGCCGGCCAGTGCCTGTAGCGCTTGCCGGCTGTCGGTCCCGTAGTGGTGCGAACAGGCGTCGAGGTCGGGATAGTAGGCATAGACGTAGCGCGGCGCGACCGCTTCCTGCAGCACAGCGGCGATGCCGGCGAACATTCCGGGCAGTGTCCGGTAGGCCATGCTCTGCGCGCCGCGCGAGTGCCAGGCGTTGAAGGCGCTGCCGGCAATGCTTTGCGGCGCGACCACCCAGGACTCGCGGTCGAGCGTCTGAAAGAGCGACGGATGCTCGAACAGCCGGGGTGGCAGCTGCTCGGGGAGCAGGCGCGGCGGACCGGTACGCGGCGTCAGCGGCAGGATGGCCAGCGTCTGGTCGATTTCGTCGAGGTGCATGTGCCAGCCGGTCAGGCCGTGCTGCGCCGGGGCCAGGCCGGTCATGAAGGTGGTGATTGCGCTGGCGGTCGTCGACGGGAACACCGAGGTCATGCTGCCGAGCAGGTGGCCCTGCAGCCGCGGGCTGACGCCGTGGCGGCTGAGGGTGCGCAGGCCGAGCCCATCGATCACTATCAGCAAGACATGCCGCGCCCTGGCCAACTGCGCCGCCGACAGCAGATGCAGCTGAGGGTAGCGGGCATGCGTACTGCCGCAGGCGCTGGCGATACTCTGCATCAGATTGACGATACCGCCGCCGCTGTAGTCCGGGACCAGGGTCGAACTCATGATCGGATCATTCTACGCCAAGCGATCGCGGATCGTGACGCGGCCCGGGTTGGTCGACGAGAGGGCCGCTGGCGTCGTGGCGTCCGACGGGGTAATCAGGGCATGGCCGACGGCGCCGCCGCCGGCGGGTCGGGGCGGTCGGTGACGTAGCCGCCCGGGGCATCCTCGATGACCTTGAGCGCGTGGTCACCGGGGTGCCGCGCGCCGACCAGGGTGTTGCCGTCGGGCTGCGCCAGCAGCCATTGCAGCCAGTCGTCCCACCATGACCCGGGATGGCGAACGGCGTTGCTCAGGAAGTCGTCGGCGTTCTCCGGGAGGGCTTCGCTGGTCCAGTAGTCATGGCGCCCGGCTGACGGCGGATTGACGATGCCGCCGATGTGGCCGGAGCCGCCGAGAACAAACCGGGCTGGCCCACGCGGCAGGTGGGCACCGCGGTAGCAGCTCTTCCACGGCGAAATATGGTCTTCGATGGTCGCCAGGAAGTAGCACGGCAGGGTGATCCGGGAGACGTCGATGTCTACGCCGGCCAGGGCGATGCCGCCTTTCTGCACCAGCCGGTTGGCCCGGTAGAAGTTGTCCACGAAGAAGCGCTGCAGCGTCGCCGGCGTGCGCGTCGCGTCGGCGTTCCAGAACAGCAGTTCGGTCGGGAAGGGATCCTTGCCGAGCAGGTACTGGTTGACCACGAAAGTCCAGATCAGGTCGTTGGCGTGCAGCATCGTCGAAGTGGCCGCGGCTGCCCGACTGTCCGGGTCGCCGTTGGCGGCCAGCGGCCCGGTGGCGCCGAGGCCGCGGTGCTGGCTGGCAAGGGCGCCGGGTTCGGCCAGTTCGCCGGGCTCCGAAAAGTCGATCAGGGTGGTCAGGAAGGTCGCCGACGCCGCACGCTGGTCGCGCCGGGCGGCCATCCATGCGAGGGTGGCGACCAACAGCGTGCCGCCGAGGCAGTAGGCGAGGAGATCGATCTTCTTCTCGCCGGTTGCCTGTTCGACAGCGTCGATCGCCGCCAGCGTTCCCTCGACCAGGTAGTCTTCGAAGCTCTTGTGCGACAGCTGCTGGTCGGTGTTCGCCCAGCTGATGATGAAGGTCGTGAAGCCCTGCCTGGTAATCCACTTGACGAAGGAATTGTCCTCGCGCAGGTCGAGCAGGTAGTACTTGTTGATCCACGGAGGAACGATCAGCAAGGGTTTCCGGCACTGGTGGGTGCCTGCCGGCTGGTACTGGATCAACTGCAGCAGCTCGTTCTGGAAGACCACCTTGCCCGGCGTCGCCGCCAGGTCCTTGCCGAGGCGGAAAGCGCTGCTCCCGGCAATCGGCGCGCGCCGCTTGCCGTCGCCGCTTTCCAGGTCCTTGAGCAGGTTCTTCAGGCCCTTGAGCAAGTTCTTGCCCTTGCTCCTGGCGGTTTCGCGCAGCACTTCCGGGTTGGTCAGCGCGAAGTTGGTCGGCGAGAGGGCGTCGATGCACTGGCGGGTGAGCTGATTCACCCTGCGCTGCGTCGCGTCGTCGAGTCCTTCCGCCCTGGCCACGGTCTGGTGCAGGTGGCGAGCGCTGATCAGGTAGGACTGCTTGATGAAGTCGAACAGGAAGTTCTCCTCCCAGGCCTCGTCGGTGAAGCGCTGGTCGCTCTGGTCGGGGCTGGCCACCGCGGCGCAGGGAACGCCCATCAGTCGCAGGGTGGTCTGCTGCCACAGCCGGAAATGGTCGCGCATCATCGCCATCTGTGCCTGCGCCAGGCGGTAGGGGCTGGCCAATAGCCGCGCCGAGAGATCCATGAAGGCCCTGGCGCCCTCGAGTTCGTCGCTGGGAAACCAGATGCCTTTCCTGGCCGTCTTCTTGATGTGCTGACGCAGCAGCCGTGAGGCGCGCTGCGCGACCTCGACGTAGCTGTTGGCCAGCTCCGCGGGCTCGGGCAGCGACCGTTTCAGCCCAACCTCCCGCGCCGGCGAGACCATCACCGGCCGCCAGTGCCGGGTGCCCCGGCGGTGCCCCGCATGCTGACAAAGCGGATCAGGCCGTGCTGGTCCTCGATACGCCGCAGCCGGCCGGCGTGTTCGAGCCGGTTGAGATGGGCGATCGCTTCGCCCATGGCGAACATCGTCTGATGCGTGTCGAGATCCCTGGGGAAGAGGGTGATCAGCAACTCTGCGGCGCTGCGCGGACTGACGCACGCTTCTTCGAGAACCAGCAAGCGCTCGTCGTGGTGCGCGTGCAGGGCATTGACCCGTTGCTCGATACCGTGGAAGGGCAGGCCATGCGAAGGCAGCACCAGCGTTTCGGGAGGCAGTTCACGGTAGCGGTCGATCGAATGCAGGAAGTCGGCCAGTGAATCGGCCATCGGAGTGACCGCAAAGACGCTGATGTTGGTCGAAATCTTGGGCAGCAGCATGTCGCCGGAAATCAGCACCCCGAGGTCGGGGCTGTACAGCGCGGCGTGTTCGGGTGAGTGGCCGAAGCCGACGCGGACGCGCCAACGATGCTCGCCAATGGTCAGCTCGTCGCCGGCAAACAGGCGCTGGTAAGCGGTCGGCAGCGTCGGTACGCCGCGGTTGTAGCCACCGCTGCGGCGTTCAAGCGCCGTACAGCGCTCGGCGTCGAGGCCGTGCGCGCGAAACTGCCGAAGCATCGGCTGATTGCCGTGGCCGCCGACTTCGTGCCAGACGGCGTGCGCCGTCAGGTACTCGCCGAGCGTCATGTGCACCGGCGCGCCGGTCTGTTCCTGCAGCCAGGCCGCAAGACCGAGATGGTCGGGGTGGAAATGGGTGACGATGATCCGCGAGACGCGCCCGCCGTGCGCGGTCGTCGCCAGCCGCGAAAGGATTTTCTGCCAGCACTCCTTGACCGTATCGAGGGCAAAACCGGTGTCGACGATGGTCCAGCCGGCGTCGTCCTCGAGCAGCCAGAGGTTGATGTGGTTCAGCGCAAAGGGCAGCGGCATGCGCAGCCAGTGGATGCCGGGAGCGACCTCGAAGGTCTCTCCGGCGGCGGGCGGGGCAGCAAACGGGTAGTCGGGCAGCATTCTTCGATGGATTGTAAAAACGTCTGAAATCTATTAACTTGCCGGCGCAGGGGGGTGGCTATTGCCGGCCTCTGCAGCGAAGCATTCTACACGGATACACCTCATCCGCTTCCGGACAGCGCCGCCGTGGAACAGCAAAGCACAACCTTCAGCATTTCCGATCTGGCGCGCGAGTTCCAGATCACGCCGCGGACGATACGTTTCTACGAGGATCAGGGCCTGCTGTCGCCGCGCCGCGAAGGGCGAACCCGCGTCTTCACGCGCCGCGACCGGACGCGCCTGAAGCTTGCTCTGCGTGGCAAGCGGCTCGGCTTCAGCCTGGCCGAGATCGCCTACCTGATCGGGATGTATGACACGGCACGCGACCAGAACACCCAATTGACCGAGTTCCTCAACGGCCTGCAACAGCGCAAGGCGGCGCTGTTGCAGCAGCGCGAGGACATCGAAGCGGTATTGAAGGACGTCTGCGAGTTTGAACAGCAATGCCGGGATCTGTTGTCGGCGCGCGCCGCAAGTCAAGCGGCGAACGCGGACAAGGTCGCGTTATCGGGCCGGCAAAAATAGTTGACGTTTACGTCAACGTCAATTTAAATGGTGGCCATGCACAGAGTCCAGGATCCCGATTTTGCCGAACGCGTCCGCGCCAGCTTCGAGCGCCAGCCGGCGATGCGGCTGATTGGCGCCAGCATGCCGGTGATCGAGCCTGGCTACACCGAGATCCACCTGCCGCATGCGCCGGAAATCACGCAGCAGCACGGCTACATCCATGGCGGGGTGGTCGGCATGATCGCCGATTCGGCGGCCGGCTTCGCCGCCAGTACGCTGACCACGGCCGAGACCGGCGTGTTGACCGTCGAGTACAAGCTCAACCTGCTGGCGCCGGCCGACGGCCAGTTGCTGATCGCCGAGGGTTCGGTGGTCCGCTACGGACGGACGCTGATCGTCACGCGGGCCGAGGTATTTGCGGTGCACCACGGCCGGAAGACACTGTGTGCGCTGATGCAGCAGACGATCATGGCCGTGCACGGCAAGCACGAACATCCGCGCTAGACCCCACCCAAGGAGCGAGAGAGATGGAATATCCGAGCCTCGGTTTTGCCCATGGCGAAACCATCGACATGCTGCGCGAGAGCGTTCGCAGCTTTGCCGCCGACGAGATCGCACCGCGTGCCGAAGCCATCGACCGCGACAACCTGTTCCCCGCCGATCTGTGGAAGAAGTTCGGCGACATGGGCTTGCTCGGGATGACCGTCGAAGAGGAGTATGGTGGCACCGGCCTCGGCTATCTCGCGCACATCGTCGCCATGGAGGAGATCTCGCGCGCTTCGGCGAGCGTCGCGCTGTCCTACGGTGCGCACTCGAACCTCTGCGTCAATCAGATTCGCCGTAACGGCAACGCCGCCCAGCGCGAGAAATACCTGCCCAGGCTAATCTCCGGCGAGCACGTCGGCGCGCTGGCGATGTCCGAAGCCAACGCCGGTTCGGACGTGGTCAGCATGAAGCTGCGCGCCGAACCCAGAGGCGACCGCTTCGTCCTCAACGGGGGCAAGATGTGGATCACCAAGCGTGTAGCCGCCGATGATCTGCGCGATCTGCATCACCTGTTCCTGATAGACGATCACCCCGTAAGTTGGCTCGAGGCAGGTCTTCAGGTCGTCGATGAAGTAATCGATCTTCTGCTGACCCTTCTTGCGCAGGATGAAGTCGTCGACCATCCCCGAGCCGAGCGGACCCGGCCGGTACAGCGCGAGAACGGCGATGATGTCCTCGAAGCGGTCCGGCGCGAGCTTCCTGACCAGCTTCTTCATGCCTTCCGATTCGACCTGGAAGATCGCCGTGGTGTTGCCGTCCTTGAGGATCTGGTACGCCTTCGGATCGTCGAAGGGAAGCGTCGCCAGGTCCGGGCGTTCGCCACTGAGCTGCTCGACGTACTTGAGCGCCAGTTCGATGATCGTCAGGTTGCGCA
>DPSD01000354.1:0-6935 GCA_003538495.1 Accumulibacter sp. | reverse complement strand
GCCGAGGAAGTCGAACTTCACCAGGCCGACCTTCTCGACGTCGTCCTTGTCGTACTGCGAAACCACCGACCCGCCGTCGGCAGAATAGACCGGACAGAAGTCGGTCAGCTTGCCGGGGGCGATCAGCACGCCACCAGCGTGCATGCCGACGTTGCGGGTCAGGTCTTCGAGGCGGGCGGCGAGGGCGAAGAGGTCCCTGACCTCCTCGTCGTCGTCGATCCTGGCCTTGAGCTGGGGCTCGGCGGCGATCGCCTTGTCCAGCGACAGCGGCTTGTTGGTCTCGACCGGAATCAGCTTGGAGAGCTGGTCGCAGAAGTTGTACGGCAGATCCAGCACCCGTCCGACGTCGCGGATCACCGCTTTCGACGACATGGTGCCGAAAGTGACGATCTGCGATACCGCCGCCGGCCCGTACCTCTGGCGCACGTATTCGATCACCCGCCAACGGTTGTCCTGGCAGAAGTCGATGTCGAAGTCGGGCATCGACACCCGTTCCGGGTTGAGGAAGCGCTCGAAGAGCAGCGCGTAGCGCAGCGGGTCGAGGTCGGTGATTGCCAGTGCGTAAGCGACCACCGAACCGGCGCCCGAGCCTCGTCCCGGCCCGACCGGACAGCCATTCTTCCTGGCCCAGCCGATGAAATCGGCGACGATCAGAAAGTAGCCCGGGAATCCCATCTGCACGATGGTGTCGGTTTCGAGCTGCAGGCGTGCGTCGTAGGGCGGCCGCTGCGCCGCCCGTTCAGTGGCGTCGGGGAACAGCTGCTGCAGGCGGGTTTCCAGCCCCTCGACCGCCTGCTGGCGGAGAAAATCGGCCAGCGTCATGCCTGCCGGGGTCGGAAAATCGGGCAGATAGCTCTTGCCGAGGGTAATCTCGAGGTTGCAGCGCTGGGCGATTTCGACCGAGTTCTCGAGCGCTTCGGGGAGGTCGGCAAACAGCGCGACCATTTCCTCGGTCGACTTGAAGTACTGTTCCTCGGTGTACAAGCGGGGCCGCCGGGCGTCGCCGAGCATATGACCTTCGGCGATGCACACCCGCGCCTCGTGTGCCTTGAAGTCGTCGCGTTCGAGAAACTGGATCGGATGCGTGGCGACCAGCGGCAACTCCAGCTCGGCCGCGAGGTCGGCCGTGCTGCTGACCAGAAACTCCTGTTGCGCTTGCCCGTAGCGCTGCACTTCCAGGTAGAAAGCGTCGGGGAACAGCGCCTGCCAGCGCTGCGCGCGCAGCGCTGCCTGTTCGACATTGCCCTGCAGCAGCGCTTCGCCGACGTCGCCGGCCGCCGCGCCGGAGAGCGCGATCAGCCCGTCCACGCCGACCTCGTGCAGCATCCGGCGGCTGATCTCGGCGCGTCCGCGGACCCGCGGCGCCAGGTAGGCGCGCGACAGCAGCTCGCAGAGCTGCAGATAGCCTTGCCTTGAGCGCACCAGCAGCAGCAGGCGACAGGGACGGTCGGGGTCGGCCTCGTTGGCGATCAAGACATCGCAGCCGAGCACCGGCTTGATCCCCTGGTAGCGCGCCGCCGAGTAGAACTTGACCAGACCGAAGACATTGGCCAGGTCGGTCAGCGCCAGCGCCGGCATCTGGTAACGAACGGCGGCGCCGACCGCATCGCCGAGACGAACTATGCCGTCGGTGACCGAGTACTCGCTGTGCAAGCGAAGATGGACGAACGGGTGAGTTTCAGGCATCCCGCCATTTTACCCCGGCGCGGCCGCCCGAACGCGGCGATTGCCGGCGGCAGCGGCAGCGGCGGGGGCGGTGCTTAGCTGTTATTGACCCAGTCGATGATCGGCTGCCACTGCTCGAGGTCCTTGGCGGCGCGCGATGGCGAGAGGTCGAACATCGTCATTCCGTTCATCGTGGTCTGCACATAGAGCTGGGTGTTGCGCAGATAGGTGAGCACCGGCAGGTCGAACTTCTCGAGGAAGCGCTCCAGCTCGGTCGCAGCGCGGGTACGCGGATCGACCCGCATGCCGACCACGGCGACGAAAGCGTGCTCGTTGCGGACCGCTTTCTCGGCCAGCAGGGCTTCGAGAAAATGGCGCGTCGCGAGCATGTCGAACAGCGAGGGCTGCACCGGGACGAGCACCCGGTTGACGTGCTTGACGACGTTGTCGAGCGCTTTTCCGTGCAGCGCCGCCGGCGTGTCGAGGACCACGTGCGTGGTGCCCTTCGGCGGCCGGGCGGTCTTGCCGGGTTCGATCTCCCAGCTGCGAATGGCCGGCAGCAGCTTCGGCCGCAGGCGCAGCCACTCGCGCGACGACTGCTGGCGGTCGACGTCGCCGAGCATCACCCGTTGGCCACTGCGGGCCAGATGGCCGGCCAGGTTGATCGCCAGCGTCGATTTCCCCGAACCACCCTTTGGATTGGCAATCAGGAAGGATTTCATGCGTGATTGTCCTTGTCGTGGGTCGTGCCGAGATGTCGCAGCTTGTCACGAACCAGGTTGATGTGCTCGCGCAAAGTGTAAAGCAGATCGGTATAGCCCAGAGGGATATTGCGTGAATAGGCGTCGTCCTCGATGCCGTCGAGGCGACGGACATACTCGTCATGGCGCGCCGGCTGGTAATGGTTGCGCAGATCGTTTTCGAGGAACTTCAGGTCGCCGTAGCAACGGAAGATCCGCGACCGCACGCGCCAGCTGTAGAGCGCCGGCGCGAACTTCAATAGCGGCAGCGACAGCATCACCAGCGGCAGCGCCATCACGAACAGCCGCTCGACCAGCACCGCCAGCCAGAAAGGCAGGTAGCGCTGCAGAAATGGCGGTCCCGACTTGTAATAGCGCCCGGCGTCGTCCGACAGGACCAGACTCTGGTCCTTGTACGCGGGAAACTCGCCAGCGTGCTGGAAGAAGCCGCTCTTGCCGTTGACTTCGGTCATCGCCTGCAGCACCAGGTTGGCCAGCGCCGGGTGCAGATCGTCGCGAACGACGACGTTGGCGGTGGTTGCCAGCAATACGGTATCGCGCGGCGGCACGTCGCTGACCAGATTGACCACCCCGCGCGGCAGGACGATTTTCGACAGGAAGGGAAAAAGCCGCAGGTAGGCGTCGGCCTGGCTGAAGCTGAGCAGCTGCAGACCCGGCGAGCGCAGCAGCACCTGCACCACCGGCGCTTCCTGCGCGGCGACGATGAACACCGCGTCGATGCGGCCCTGCTGCAGCGCTTCGGCCGCGTCGAGGCTGCCCATCGCCAGCAGCTTCGGGCTGTCGGGCGGGATCTCGTTGGCCGCGAGCAACTGCAGCGCCAGTCCGCGAATGCCGCTCCCTTCCTCGCCGACGGCGATCCGCTGGCCGGCCAGCTGGTGCAGCCTGGTGATCCGCCGCGGGCCGCGATAGAAGACCCACACCGGCTCGTAGGAGACGCTGCCCAGCGAACGCAGGTGACTCGATTCCGGGTCGTCGGTCGGCGGCAGGATGCCGCCCTGGACGAAAGCGATGTCGGCTTCGTCCTTGTCCAGCCGGGCGAGGTTCTCGAGCGAACCCGCCGAGGTCATGATCTCGAGGGTGATCCCCTTGGCGGCCAGCAACGGCGCGTAACGTTGCGCATAGGCAAAGTAGGCGCCGGCTTCGCTGCCGGTGCTGATGGTCATGCTGCGCGGCGGCTCGGGTTCGACGAACTGATAGGCGACGACCAGGCCGATCGCCGTGATCAGGACGATCGGCCAGGCGGTGGCCAGCAGGTAGCGGACAGCGACCAGCCTGGCGCGCAGGCGCTCCATCAAGGCAGCAGGATCGTCGATCCGGTAAGCTTGCGCGCGGCCAGGTCACGATGTGCGCTGGCCACGTCGGGCAGTGGGTAAGTCTGGTTGACCTCGATCTTGACCTTGCCGGAACCGACGACATCGAACAATTCGCTGCCCAGCGCGACCAGGTCGGCACGCTTCGCCGTGTAATGCATCAGGGTCGGCCGGGTCAGGAACAGCGAGCCCTTCTGCGACAGCAGCAGCGGGTCGAAGGGCGGCACCGGGCCGGAGGCATTGCCGAGGCAGACCAGCATGCCGCAGGTCCGCAGGCTGTCGAGCGAGCCGGCGAAGGTGTCCTTGCCGACGCCGTCGTAGACCACCGCGACGCCTTCGCCGCCGGTGATCTCGCGCACCAGCGGCGCGAAATCCTCGCGGCTGTAGTCGATGATGTGGTCGCAACCGTGGGCGTGCGCCAGCGCCGCCTTGGCCGGGCTCGACACCGTGCCGATCACCGTTGCGCCCAGCGCCTTGGCCCACTGGCAGGCAATCAGCCCGACCCCGCCGGCGACGGCGTGGATCAGCACCGTGTCGCCGGCCTGTACCCGGTAGGTCCGGAGCAGCAGGTAGGCGCTGGTCAGGCCCTGCAGCATCATTGCCGCGGCGGTGCGCGAACCGATCGCCTCGGGCAGTTTGAGCAGCCGGTGGGCGGGCAGGCAGCGCAGCTCGCTGTAGGCACCGACCGGGCCACCGGCGTAGGCGACCCGGTCGCCGGCACCCACCTCGGTGACCCCCTCGCCGACCGCTTCGACGACCCCCGCCGCTTCGAGGCCGAGTCCGCTCGGCAAGGGCAGCGGATAGAGGCCGCTGCGATGATAGACGTCAATGAAGTTGAGCCCGACCGCCTCGTGACGAACACGCGCCTCGCCGGGCGCCGGGTTCCCGACCTCGACCTCCTCCCAGCTCATCGCTTCGGGCCCACCGGGGTGGTGGATACGGATGGCAAATGGCATGACGATCTCCTTCAATGGTCCAGCGTCACAGTCTAGTGCGGTGCCCGCTTATTGAGCAAGCGCAAAAAAGACCTGTTGTGGAGGTCACTTGCGGGGCAAAGCGACACCCTCTTGCACAGACTTATCCACAGCAACGGTGGGTATCGAACGGTCGCCGCCGGATTTCGAGTCCATTCGCGGGACCGCGCGGGCGTTCGCCAGGAAACTCCGAGGTGATCGCTGATCGCTCACGCCGGCGTCAGCTTGGCGTACTCGAGGGCCAGCCACTTCATGCCGCTGGCGCCAAAATTGACCTGGACGCGGGCTTCGACACCGGCGCCCTCGGCGGCGACGATCACTCCGAGACCGAAGCGTGCATGACGAACGTTCTGGCCGATCCGCAGGCCGTTGGCTGCTGGCGCCTGTTGCCAGCCGGCGCCAGCCGCGGAGCGGGTTGGCGCCGCTGGCGCGCTGGCGGTCCCGCTGTTGATCTTGCGCAGCAGTTCCACCGGCAGTTCGTCGAGAAAGCCCGACGGCAGGCAGTAGCGGGTCTGCCCGTGCAGCATCCGCGTCTGCGCGTGCGTCAGATAGAGGCGGTGGCGCGCCCGGGTGACGGCGACGTACATCAGGCGACGCTCCTCCTCCAGGCCATCGCGTTCCTGCGCGGCATTTTCGTGCGGGAACAGACCCTGTTCGAGGCCGGTGATGAAGACCACGTCGAACTCCAGGCCCTTGGCGGCATGCACGGTCATCAACTGGACCGCTTCCTGCCCCTCGCCGGCCTGGTGCTCGCCGGCTTCGAGAGAGGCGTGCGCCAGGAACGACGCCAGCGGGCCGCCATCCGCGAGCTCATCGCCGGCGGGCCGGGACTGCTCATCCTCGTGCAGGAAGCTGGTCGCCGCGTTGATCAGTTCGTCGAGGTTCTCGAGTCGGTCCTGGCCTTCCTTTTCGGCCAGATAGTGCTGGCGCAGGCCGCTTTGCTCGATGATCCGGTCGATCACTTCCGGAAGCGCGAGGTCTCTCGCTTCGCCGCGCAGGGTTTCGAGCAGCCGGATGAAGCGGGCCACCGCCGCGCCGGCCTTGCCGGCCAGAGCCGCTGCCGCGTTATAGAGGCTCGAATTGGTCCGCTGAGCGCTTTCCTGCAGCGCCTCGATAGTGCGATTGCCGATCCCGCGGGTCGGGAAATTGACCACCCGCGCGAATGCGGTGTCGTCGTCCGGGTTGGCCAGCAGGCGCAGGTAGGCGAGCGCGTGCTTGACCTCCTGCCGGTCGAAGAAGCGCAGGCCGCCATGGATCCGGTACGGTACGCCAAGCCTGACCAACTCGTGTTCGAGGACGCGCGACTGGGCGTTGGAGCGATAGAGCAGCGCGATTTGTTGCCGCGACACGCCTTCGCGCACCAGTTCGGAAATTTCCTCGACGATGAAGCGCGCCTCGGCGATGTCCGAATAGCCCTCGAAAACGCGAATCGGCTCGCCGGCGCCGGCTTCGGTCCACAGATTCTTGCCAAGGCGGCCGCTGTTCTGCTTGATCAGCGCGTTGGCGGCGTCGAGGATATTGCCGTGCGAGCGGTAGTTCTGCTCCAGCCGGATGACGTTGGGCAGCTCGAATTCGCGCTGCAGGTCGCGCATGTTGCCGATCTCCGCGCCCCGGAAAGCGTAGATCGACTGATCGTCGTCACCGACCGCGAAGATCCAGGCGCCAGCCGCGGTCGCCGGCGAGCGGGCGCCGCCGCGGCCGGCGAGCAGTTTCAGCCAGGCGTACTGGAGGCGGTTGGTATCCTGGAATTCGTCGACCAGGATGTGCCGGAAGCGCGCCTGGTAGTGCTGGCACAGGGGTTCGTTGCGCTGCAGCAGTTCATACGAGCGCAGCAGCAGCTCGGCGAAATCGACCACCCCTTCACGCTGGCACTGTCCTTCATACTCGGTATAGAGCTCGATGCGGCGGCTGGTATAGCTGTCGTAGGCCTCGGCCTGGGTGGCGCGAATCCCCTGCTCCTTGTGCGCGTTGATGAAGTGCATCAGCTCGCGCGGCGGAAACTTCTCGTCGTCGACGCCGAGATTCTTCAGCAGGCGCTTGATCGCCGCCAGCTGGTCGGACGAATCGAGAATCTGGAACTGCGCGGACAGCCCGGCCTCAAGGTGGTGCGCGCGCAGGAAGCGGTTGCACAGGCCGTGAAAGGTCCCGATCCACATTCCGCGGGTATTGATCGGCAGCAGCGCCGCCAGGCGTGCCTGCATTTCCTTCGCCGCCTTGTTGGTGAA
>DPSD01000124.1:1620-2589 GCA_003538495.1 Accumulibacter sp. | reverse complement strand
CGGTGGTTTCCTCGACCGACGCGGCTTGCTCGCTGGACGAATGCGCAAGGGAACTGGCTGTCGCGGAGACCTGTCCCGCCGCGTTGCTCAGGCTGTCGGCCGCGGTGTGCACCTCGCCGATAATCTGTGTCAGCTTGCCCTGCATCTCCGCCAGCGCCCGCAGCAGATCCCCGGTTTCGTCCTGCGCGCCGGTCTGGATGGCAGTACCCAGCTCGCCGCCGGCAATCATGCTGGCCGTTCGCACGGCTTCGACCAGAGGAGCGACTATTCTGCCGGCCAATACCAGCGCGATCGACACGGCCACGACCAAGCCCAGCAGAAACAGGCCGAGATTGGTGGCGATCAAACTCGACACGCGCTTGTTCGCTGCGGAAACCATTTCGTCCCCTTTGCTCTTCTGCTCTTCGAGAAACTTGCTGAGTGCAGCGTCGATTTCCAGGAAGCGCTTGTCTGCCGCCTGCATCATGCCGGTGCCCATGGCAATGTCGGATTGCGCCATGTCGATGGCCTGCACCACATTCTTGCGGTAACGCGCCAAGGGCTCCTCAAGTGCGGCAATCGCCTTCTTTTCGTCCTCATCGAGGTCGCTGCGTTCGCGGAATTTCTTGAGCAACTGTATCGCGCCATCGGCGTGACCCATGATTACAGCGGCGTCTTTGGCAATGCGCTCCTCATTGAAATTGCCCAACATGGTGAACAATCGGTAGGCCGCAATGTTCGCGTCGAGCAATCTGCCACGGCTGTCATTGACGGCGGCGAGGTGCTGCATGCCTTTTACCCCTATGGCATCGAGCGTTTGCTGCATCGAGCGCAGACCGAAGTAGCTGAAGATGCCCAGAAGCAGCATCATGGTCAGCGGCACGAGCGAGGAAACGACGATTTTTGCCTTGATCTTCATGCTTTTCTCCGTGAAGGAAGAAGGCTTGCTGGCGGTGGCATCGGGGCCGTCGCGCAGCGCCATCAGCCCCG
>DPSD01000124.1:586-1363 GCA_003538495.1 Accumulibacter sp. | reverse complement strand
CCGCCAGCAGCCCCGGCAGCCCGATCAGCGCTTATAGACACCGGCGCAAACGATGTTCTCGCCGGTTTTCTCGCAGTAGGCCGACTTCGGCAACACTTTCTTGCTGACCGGATCGGTGAACTTGTAGTCCTGCCAGAACTTGCCCTTGCTCGTGGCCAGAGACACCCGTTCCTTGATGAACTCCTTGCCGTCGGCGTCGGCCAGATCGATCAGGTCCTTGCCGACCTGTTTTTCGTTCTGACCGTGGGCAATGCACTTCCCATGCATGTCATAGACAACCGGATAGAGATCCCGGTCGACCCATTTCTTGTCCTTGCCGGTGATTTCCTTCAAGGTCGCCGTGCGATCGGCGCCGAGTGCCTTGACCGCTTTGGCCACCATGGCCTCGGCTTCCTTTGGCGTGGCAAAGTTGTCGGCGGCACAGGCGACCGACGAAATGACCGAAACCACGGCAGCCGCGAGCAATGACTTAAACATGATCTTTCCTTTCTGAAGTGCCAACAAAAACGGCGCAGACCTTTGTTGCGCCACCTGGCCTGTCACTACGGACAGCCATTACAGGGAAGAGGGAAGACCCATGTTTTCCCCCCGGAAACATGCCCTCTGCCCGCACGGGTACCGATCTGACATGGAAACGGCAAACAGAGATCAGGATCGGTCAGTGACTGCACGATCACTGCATACTTCGGGTATCGGCACACCAGCGGGGTTCTTTAGGCGAAGATCTCGAAAAGTTGCGACATCTCCCTACATCGGGACTGCCGGTGTGCTAGAAAA
>DPSD01000124.1:0-236 GCA_003538495.1 Accumulibacter sp. | reverse complement strand
TTGTAAGGTCCTGGACACCCGCATTGCGATCTGAAGTATTCAGCGATGTGCCGAGGCGGTTATAATTGGCGCCAGCCTGGCAGCGCCACGGGTACTGCTGGCCGGTGTCACCAGGCACTGTTTGCTGGCAGGCGGGTGAGGGCTGCAGCGCAGCTCCGCCAATAATGATGAAGCCGGCCCCTCGCCGGTTTGTTCACCGTGTTCGTTGATGTTCGTGGAGTGCCATGCGGATCCTG
>DPSD01000608.1 GCA_003538495.1 Accumulibacter sp. | reverse complement strand
CACAACGCGGCGTGGAGGGCTGCCGCCACCGCCGCCGCCGGCCGCACTTGGCGCGGCGCCGCGATGACTGTTCGCCAAGTTCCCAGCGTCGGCGGCAAAAGTGGCCAAGCCTACCAAGTCTTTATCCCCTCGCTGCCGTCGAACCTGGCGCAAGCCTGGAAAGACCAGCACCCCGAGAGGTTCAAGACCATCGAAGCCCCACGGGTACGCCTCGACATTTCAGCGCGCGATGCAGCGCGCAAGACCGACCCCAAGCGCTTCGCCTTAATTGAGAAAGGCGAGCTTCTGGAAGCCCTGATCAAGCCCGCCCTGCTTTACCTCAAAGGCTCGCACGCCCGCGCTGAAATCGTTCGCGGGATCTGCGCCACCATGCCGGTGACTTTCCCCAGCGGCTACCGCGCGACGATCAACGAACGCGGCATTACCCGCCTGATCGCCAAGTACGAAAGCGGTGGCTTGTCGGCGCTGATCCACTCCGGCCGCGCCGACGATGGTGCTTCACGCGTCATCGTCTCCCGCAGTTTCGACAAGACCGCGCCGTTCAACGAGGCCGAACTTCGGGAAATTTGGGCGGACCTGAGCCGGTACATAAAAGACATGATCCTGGGCACGCATTTTCCGCTGCGCCAGATCGAACGCCTTGCCGGCGCGCACCTGGTCGGACTCGCACGGGCCAGGGGCTGGGCCGAAGCTTCCCTGCAAAACTGCCAGGTAGGGATCTCGCAAGTGCGCAAATTCAAGGAACTGCGTGTGGCTGCCATGAAAACGCTCGACGCCGGTAAGTTTGCTGACCACTTTAAACCGCGCGTCATTCGCGGCCGTCGCGGCCTGCAGCCCATGGAAATCGTCATGGGCGATGTTCATCCGGTGGACATCCTGAACGTGCGCGACGATGGCAGCGAAGCCACCGCCCGCATGGTGTCATGGCTCGACCTGGCGACCAACCGCGTGTTCTACAACCTCTTCCTGTTCGAGAAGGGAAAGAGCATCACGCAAGCGGATGTCGCCTATTCCTTCGTTCAAATGGTTCGCGCCTGGGGACTGCCGGGAATCCTCTATCTCGACAACGGTAGCGAGTACATCTGGAAGGAGATGATGGAGGGCTTCAAGAAGATAGCCTGGCTGGCCGATTCGTTCAGAGCCTACGTCATGAACTCCGACGAAATCGAGCAGCGCATCGAGCATGCCGACAACGAAGAATCCAGCGGCGCAGACGATATGCAAAGAATTGTGCGTTCCCTGCCCAACAACCCGCCCGGAAAGGCCCCGAAAGAGGGGCTGTTTGGTGTCCTGGAACGTACCGTCCTCTGTGGCATCCCCGGATGGATCGGCGGCGACCGGATGGACAAGACGACGCACAAGGTAGGCCAGAAGCCGCGGGCATACCGGGGAACCTGGGCGCAATTTCAGAGCGACTTCAAGACAGCCATCGAGTACTACCACTGCCGCCCGCAGAAGGACGGCAGCAGCCCGAACGAGAAGTTCGACCAGCACGTCAAGGCCGGCTGGCAAGCCGTCGACGTCGACTATGTCGTGCTGGCGATGTCCTTCTCCGAGCGCAAGCTCTACAAGATCCAGAATACCGGAATCGAGGTCGCCGGCGCGATCTACTGGCACGACATGATGGCTTCGCCCTACCTGATGGGGGGAAAGGTTCTCGTCTATTACGCCAAGTGGGATGCGGACCAGATCATCGTTCTGCCCACTCATTCAGAGAACGGCCAGGCTCCCGCACCCGTCGTGGCCTATCGTGCGCGCGAATTCGGAATTGTCGAGAAGTCCGGGGCAATCGAATCAGGGCGCCGCATGTCCCTGATGAACAAAGGCGTTCGGGAAATGAAGCAAGGCAGTAGCCGTGTAGACGCGGTCGGGGAAATGGGCAAATTTGCCCAACTCAGCCCCTCGGCAACCGTCGTTCCCTTCGGCCCCAAGATCACCGTTCCCAAGGAGTTTGAAGGGATTCTGGAAGCCGCCGAGCAAGCTGGCGAGCCGCCAAAGGTCGAACACGTCCGCTTGTTGCCAGGGCAATGGTTCGACCGTGAAACCGGGACGGTGAGAAGCATGTACGAGCAGACCGGGGAGCCGGAAGCCGAGCCGGTGGACGACTTCGAAGCCCTCGAACGTGCCGCCTACATCCAGCAGGGACGCGATGCCGCCGCCGCAGAAGCCGCCCAAAAAGAAGACCAGTCAGGTAGCCGCCTGACTGGCCATGATCAATAGCAAACAAAAGGTGGGAGAAGATTCTACATGAAACTTGCGACAAGAGAAGAAAGATTGGAAAAAACGCCTGAGCCGGTAGCGACCCTTGGCCGCGTGGAATCGCTCATTGCCAAGGGCGTCAACCTCGGGATGATCGAGAAGCAAAGCGGCATTGCTGAGCATCGGATTCACTACCTGCTGGACACTGAGCGTCGCGATTTGCTGGGCGTCGGCGTATGGCAGCCCGGAGGACCCGACGTTCACGAGGATGCCAAGACGCTGCTACAGCTTCAGTCCTGGCTGGACGCCCACGATGCCGAGAACCGCCGGCGCAGCGCGATCGAGTACACCGAGATTGAAACCGGGATGTACCTAGATGGTCTTGCCGCGGAAGCCATGAACAAGAAACGCCTGTTCCATGTGATCGGCGGTTATGGGCTCTCCAAGACCAAGACCATGGAGCGCTTCTGTGCCAAGCACCCGATGACGCATGAAACCCCGGGAGCGGTATTGGTGACGCTGACCGCGGAAGAAAAGACTTCATCGCAACTGTACTATCGGATGTCCGATGCCATGCGTATCAATGAGAAGTTCCAGATCCGCGGACGCTCCATTGGTCAGCGCGTCAGAAACGGCTTGAGGGCGGGTGATGTGGTGATCGTTGATGAGGCCAACCTGCTGTTCTCGACTGGCCTATGGTCCGTGTTCAAGGATCTCTTCGACAACACCCCGGCCTCGGTAATGATGCTGTCGAACCCCACCTCGAACGGGCTTGTGAGGAGTAATCAAGAAGAGCTTGGCGCATTTCTGAGCCGCTGCCGAACACGGACGATTGATGGCAACGTTCCAGCCGATGGCATCGCGTACGCCAAGGCCCTGGGCTACACCGACCAGAGCATGATTGACGAGGCTGGAATAATCGTGAGCACGCGCGGCCTGAACGGCGGCATGCGCGCTGTGGCGAAGGCATTCGAGGATGGCGAACAGATGGCCGCCCGCAAAGGCGTCCCGTTGAATCTGACCATTCTTCGCCAAGCGGCAAAGACAAACAGCGTCTTTTTCAAGTGAGGCGGCGATGATCGATAGCAAGAAGATCAGCCTGATTCACTTGGCCAAGAAGAACCTTGCCATGACCGACGACGACTACCGCGCCCTGCTGCTGCGGGCTGCCGGCGTGGAGTCCTCGACGTGTCTTGACGCTGTCGGCTTCGCGGCCGTGATGGTCGAGTTCGGCCGGCTTGGCTTCGAGTCCACGTCCGCCAGCGAACGGCGGAAGGAACCGTATCGCCAAGGCAGCCACGCCACCTACGCTCAGCGCAGCTTGATCCGCCGTCTGTGGCAAGCCTACAAGGGCGAAGAAGATGACGCCGGCCTGCGCCACTGGCTGCAACGACAGTTCAAGGTTTCCCACCCGCGCTTCCTCGATCAGGAAACGACGCGCAAGGTGATCTGCGCCTTGAGGAACTTCAAACCCAAGGCGCAAGCGCGGACCACGTCATGAGCACCACCACTCAAGCGCCCCGTCCAGCCATCCGCCTGATTTCCGCCGCTTCAACTGACCCGAAAGCCAAGATCCCGACGATGAAAACGCCCCCCGACACCGAAGACGAAAAAGTTGCGCGAATCAAAACCCTGATCAAAGAAGCCGTCGCAGGATCAACCCGTAGCGATCCGGGCCCTGCTCGCCGCCGCCGCGCTGCGGAGCGCCTGGAGGATCACGTTCTCAAGGTACGCAACGCCCTGGCGGCTGTCTGCGTGCTGGCGCAATCGACGCAAGTCCACGGCGAATACCCGAACGGCGAACTCGACACCCTGCAGCACCTGGGGCGAGA
>DPSD01000643.1 GCA_003538495.1 Accumulibacter sp. | reverse complement strand
AGCTCAGCGCCTACTACAACGTTGCCCATCCCGACAATGCCGCCAACTGGCAGCTGCGTTTGCAGGTGCAGCTGATGTTTCCGAAGTAATCCCGCCGCGCCAATGGTGACCGCCACCGACGGTCACCATTGGGTTTGATGAGGCGCCAGCGAAGCACCGAGTTACTTGTCGCCCGCGCCTTTGGCTATCGCTTCCATCACCCGGTCAAGATTGAAGCTGCCAGGCTTCTGGCGCGGCGGATAGTCGCGGAAGCTCCCCAGTCAGGCGCCGACAATCGCGCCAGCGGGTGCGAACATGAACATGTGGTCCACCCACCATCTGTTGTAACCGATGCTTTCGTTCTCGGCGCGCTCGAAGGGATCCATGCGCAAGTTGGTCAGCATCGGCGCACGCAGAGCCGTGTACGGCTGCCGCCAGACAACGATTCCATGGGCATCCTGCCTGAGGAAGGTGGCCTTCCAGTTGTTGTAGCGCAGTGCCGCAACCTGGCCGTCGTCGGTCCAGTAAAGGAACTCCTTGCGCGGCCACGCAGCCTCGCCCTTGAACGCGGGCAGCAAGTTGTAGCCATCGAGGTGAACCTTGTAGGTCATGCTGCCTACCGTCTTGCCGTTCAGCAGCTCCTCTTTCACCTTCGCATCGCCCGCTGCCGCAAGCAGCGTCGGCAGCATGTCTTCGTGCGCGCCGATGTCGTTGATGATCGTTCCGGGCTTGATGACACCGGGCCAGCGGATCATCGTCGGCACGCGGAAGCCGCCCTCCCATTGCGTCGCCTTCTCGTTGCGGAACATCGTCGTGCCGCCGTCAGGCCAGGAAAAGAATTCCGCGCCGTTGTCGGTCGAGTACATCACGATGGTGTTGTCTTCGAGGCCCAGCTCCTTGAGCGCGTCGAGTATCTGGCCGACGTGGGCGTCGTGCTCTACCATGCCGTCCGGGTAGATGCCAAGGCCCGTCTTGCCGCGGGACGATTCCTTGAGCCGGGTCCAGATGTGCATGCGCGTCGAGTTCCACCACAGGAAGAACGGCTTGCCGGCCTTCTTGGCGTCGGCCATGAAGCGAATGGTCTCGGTGGTCACCTCGTCGTCGATGGTTTCCATCCGCTTCTTGTTGAGCGCGCCGGTGTTTTCGATCTTCTGCGTGCAGTCGGTCATGGCCCAGGTATGGATAACGCCGCGCGTACCATATTTCTTGCGCAGCGCGGGATCCTTGAAGTAGTCCTCGTGCTCTGGCTCATCCTCGGCATTCAGGTGGTAGAGCGAGCCCTTGAACTCCTGGAAACCGTGCGCGGTGGGCAGGTGTTCGTCGAGGTCGCCCAGGTGGTTCTTGCCGAACTGGCCGGTCATGTAGCCCTGCGCCTTGAGCAGGTCGGCGATCGTCACGTCGCCCGCCTGCAGACCTTCCTTCGCCCCAGGCAGGCCAACCTTCAACAGGCCGGTGCGGTAGGGCGACTGGCCGGTGATGAACGCGGCGCGTCCCGCGGTGCAGCTCTGCTGACCGTACCAGTCGGTGAACAGCGCGCCTTCCCGGGCGATGCGGTCGATGTTCGGCGTCTTGTAGCCCATCATCCCCTGGTTGTAGGCGCTGAGGTTCCAGTAGCCGATGTCGTCGCCCCAGATGATGAGGATGTTGGGTTTCTTGGCCGGGGCCTGTGCCAGCGCGGGCGTTGCCGTTCCCAAAGTGATCGTCAGGATGGCCAGCAGGGCCGTGATTCGGGTAGCGAATTTCGCAATAAACGTCATTTTTCTTCCTCCTTTGCCGAACCGATGGTTCAAAGCGATGGTTGCCGACCGCGCCGCCTTGCCGGCAGCGGCCACCGCCAGGCGCCGTTCCCTGGCCTGCGCGCTGGCGTGTCTCGGACCGCAGCCGCAAGTGTAGCCGCGAAGGGACGTCAGCGCGGCAAGCGGCGTTCACGACGCGTCGTGAAGAATGTCGCGATCATCCCATAGACGGCCGATGCCGACCATGGTACGAGTGGGCAATACTTCCTGCCCGAAAGGGCAGGTTTTCGCCGGCTCTGCGGCAGCTCGGGCGAACCGTCTACCAAGTACTAAGCGTCGGACAATTGCCGCAGTCGCTCGGCCAGGCGGCCAAGTTCGGCTGCCGAACCGGCTCCGAGCTTGGCCATCAGCTGCGAACGTAGCGACTTGACCGTTCGCTCGCCAATCGCCAGTTCGTCGGCTATCTGCTTGTTGAGTTGACCCGTGACGACGCCGTCAAAAACCGCGCGCTCGCGGTCGCTGAGCGTCGCAAAACGGGCGCGCAGTTGTGCCGCTTCGGCGCGTGCCAGGCGCTGCCGAGCGTCGCGTTCGAGTGCCCGGTGCAGCGCCTCGAGCAACGTCTTGCGCTCGACCGGCTTGCTCAGGAAATCGACGGCGCCGGCCTTCAGCGCTCGTACGCTGGAGCTAACGTCGGCGTAGCCAGTCAGGAAAATTACCGGCAGGGCACAACCCTGATGCTGCAGAGCGGCCTGCAGTTCGAGGCCCGAGGGACCCGGCATGCGCACGTCGAGGAGCAGGCAACCCGGGCGCTCGGGCAGCGGCTGCAGCAGAAAGTCACCGCTGGAAGCGTAGCCGCGCGCCTCGAAGCCGGCCGCAGCGAGCAGCCGCAGCAGCGCGGTGCGCAGCGATTGGTCGTCGTCGACGACATGGATCAGCGGCACGCCGTTCATGCCGACGCCGCCGTCAGCAGCGGCAGCCGCCTGGCGGTCGGCAATTCGACCTGGAAAAGCGCCCCGCCGCCGGCGGTGTTCTCGGCCACGATGCGGCCGCCATGCGCGTCGACGATCGTCCGGGCAATCGACAGTCCGAGTCCCATGCCGTCGCGTTTGGTACTGAAGAACGAATCGAAGATTTTCGGCAAATGTTCCACTGCGATACCAGGGCCACGGTCGCGGACGCTGATCACGACCATGCCGTCGGCAAGTTGCTCGGCGGCGACGACGACCGCCGTGCGGCGGTCGTTGGCAACGCTGACTACCGCGTCCATGGCATTGAGGATCAGATTGATCAGCACCTGTTCGATCTGGATTCGGTCGCCGACGACCGTCACCGGCTTCATGGCGTGTTTAAAGGCGATTCGCAACTGCCGCCGGCGAGCTTCGCCACGCAGGATCGAGGCGACGTCATCCACCACCGCGTTGAGCTCGAAGGCTTGCCGCTCGACCTGGTGCCGACTGAGCAGCGCCCGCAGTCGCTGGATGATCGCGCTCGCCCGCAGGTCGTCACGGCGGATATCGGTCAGAATCTGGCGCAGCTCGTCGCGCCGATCGCCACCGGATTCGAGCATCAGGTCGGCGGCGTCGGCGTTGCTCAGGATCGCCGCCAGCGGCTGGTTGATCTCGTGGGCAATGGCGCCGGTCAATTCGCCGGCGATCGCCAGCCGCGAGGCGTGCGCCAATTCGTGGCGCTGCAGATGCACGGCGGCTTCGGCGCGTCGGCGGCGGCGACGTTCGAAGAGCAGGCTGGCAATCAGTCCGGCTTGCAGCAGCAGCACGACGATCGCCGTGATCGTCTCGGCGCGGTAGCGCTCGAGCAGCGACGGCTGCCGGAAATCGATGACCGCGTCTTCCGGCACGGCATCCGCCCTGACCTCCCAGCGGCGCAGTTGTCGCCAGTCGACCTGCAAGCTGTTGGGCATCAGCGCTGGCAGCAGCAGCGAAGCGGGCGCACTACCGGCCAGCAGCGCATTGACGATGGCCCCGGCCTGCCGCCCCATGTCGTTGAACGTGTGCAGGTAACCGCCGACGACGCCGCTGCCGATAAACGAGCTGAAAGGCCCATAGACCGGTACCGCGGCCGCCGCGGCGATGGCCTCGACAGACTGGCGCGGCGTGCCATGGTGGCCGTCCCCATCGACAAAATAACCCGGCGTGAACACCACCGCGTCGCCTGCCAACTCCTGCAGCCGTCGCCGTACGGTGTCGGTTGGCAGGCCGGCGAGGAACTCGACCGTCACGCGCCCGCTGAAACGCGTTGCCTCGCGCCGCAGGCGCGCTTCCCATTCGCGGTCCCATGGCGAAGCACCAGTGATCAGCACCAGACGCCTGGCCTGCGGATGCCAGCGCAGCGCCTGCTCGACGGTCAGCGAAAAATCGTACTCGACGGGAACGCCGACGACGTCACGCGGCAGTTGCATGCTGCGCAGCAAGGCTACGGGAATCGCCAGGTGAACCAGCGGAACTCCCGGAAAAAGCGTGCTCCGATGCTGCAGCAGGAACGACAGGGCTTCGGACCCGGCCGCGACGACCACGTCGGGTGGCCGAGACGCGTACTTCTCGCGCAGGTAGTTGGCGATGATCTGCGCGTAAGCGTCGCCGCCGAAGTTGGGTGCGTCGAGAAACTCGTCGAAGATGCTTACCGGCCTCGCTGACGACGTTCGAATCGTCTCGCGGAGCCCGCCATCGGCCTCGAAATTTGCTGGCAGCAGTCTGCCGTTTGCGTAGATCACCAGGACATTGCGCGACGGCGCGTCGGCCAGTAGTGGCGGCGCGAGAACGGCCAGGAGCATGGCCAGCAGAAAAGCGGCGATCCTGGCGCCGACGAGTCGCCCTGGCGAAGTGGCGGGTCGCCGCGCGTACGAGGCGGTAATCCCCGTCGCCCTGATGTGCGCGCAGACCAGAGCCATGGGCGCGTCGGTCATTGGCTTCAAGCAGTATTGGCGACTCGGCAATCAGCGGGGGCGGGTGGCGGTGATGAGCGTCTGTAGCGCAGGCAGTGGCGTCAGCCCTGTGCCATCGGCACCAAGCGCAGGAGCGGCGACGCGTATAGCCACCCGGCTAATGCGGCCGCTTCGCGAGGCATCCCTGTTCACCCCGCTGCCCGCGTACCGACCCAGCGCGGCTGCCGGCTCTCAGCTAGCAGTCGGTGCGGCGTCGAGTGCAGCTTGCAGCGTTGCCTCATCTTCGTGTGACAGGGAGGTCTCAATGATCTTGCCACCGGTTCCCTGCAGCGCGGCGAGCACCTTGTCGGGCGTTGCCTGGCGGACCAGCACGAAGAGCACCGAGCTACCGTTCTGGAAAGTTCCCGCGAGATCCTTCAGGAACTCGTCGTCGACGCCAGCGCCTGCCAGCGCGCCTCTGATCGCCCCGCTGCGCGCGTCGGTCGCCATGCCAAGAACCGGGTTCATCACGATCGCACCGACCAGCGTGTTCCAGAATCCCCTGCGGACCTCAGCGGCAGCGGCCGGCTTGTACATCTGCAGCAGCGTCACCTCGCCTGCTTCGTCCCTAACCGCGACGAGCGCCTCCTCGAGGTCGATCAGATGGCCCTGCTGCAGCTTGCGCAGCGTGGTGCGTACTTCTTCCGCCCTGAATTGATCATCGTAGGCAATTACCACCAGCTTGCTCATGAAACGTTCTCCTGATTTGGTTGTGTCATACGGTTGAATCATGCGCTTCGTCATCGTAGACGGAGCGCTTGCTCCGCCCGGATCGCGATGCCACCGCCAGCGCGCTCCTGCCTCAGTCCTTCCCTTCTTCGAAAGGAATTCGGGCATCGTCATCGAAGCGCGCTTTCCGCTTGCGGCCGAACACCCGGATCACGATGCCGGCGAAGGCGGCGATCAGCAGCCAATGGTAGACGCTCGGACCCATGCGCATTCACCTCGTTGCGCGACCGCAGGGGAGCGCCCCCGCAGAAGCAGGTTTCAGTCCGCGGCAGGCGCCTTGGCGGTGCTGAGCACGGCCTGCAGTTTCTCTTCTTCTTCGTGGGTGAGCGAAGTCTTGATGACCTTGCCGCCGGTACCCTGCAGTTCGGCCAGCACCTTGTCGGGCGTCGCCTTGCGTACCAGTACGAAGAGTACCGAGCTGCCGTTCTTGAAAGACGCGGCGAGTTCCTTCATGAAGTCGTCGTTGATGCCGACGTCGGTCAAGGCGCCGCCGATCGCACCGGTGCTGGCGCCGATAGCCATGCCGAGCAGTGGGCTCATGAAGATCAGGCCGATCAGGGCGCCCCAGAAGCCGCCGCTCAAGGCGCCGGCCGCCGCCAGCTTGTACATCTGATGCAGTCTGATCTTGCCATTGTCATCCTTGACGGCGACCACGGCGTCTTCGAGATCGATGAGGTATTCCTGCTGCATCTTGCGCAGCATGGTGCGGACTTCCTCGGCTTTGAACTGGTCGTCGTAGGCGATTACTACCAGGTTGCTCATGAAACATTCTCCTTCGGGGGGTGGGTATTGCGCGGAGCGTATGCGCCGCCTGGGTTGTGGCGGGTCGGCATCGCCTGGCTGCGTCTCTTCAGTGTCCGCCGTGGCGGCCGCCGTGATGGCCATTTTGGTTACCACCGTCATGCTTGCCATTATGCCCGTGATTGTTCTTGCCGTTGTCATCGTTCAGAGCCAGCATCTCGGCGACGTCGGCTTCGCTCTCCTTGAGATCGGCGAGCAGTCCTTCGTCGGAGAGGTCGAGAGGGCGCGAGTTGCTCCAGTCACGCTGCGCCACCTGCTGCACGCGCTTGACGACCGCTTCGTCGTTGACCTCGATGGCCAGTTCGCGCCGGCTGTCGAAGCTGCCCGGGGCGAGGTTGATCGACCCGATGATCGCGCGCTTGCCGTCGGCGAGCATCATCTTGGCGTGCAGTTTGAGTCCGTGCAGCTTGTGCACCTTGGCGCCGAGATCCTGCAGGATGCGCAGCCCCTCGATCCCCTCGACGAGCTTGCCGGCCTTGAGCGTGTGCGCCGGGCGCGCCAGCACGTGCAGCTGAACGCCGCGGCAGGCGGCGCGGACCAGGCGCTCGATGATCACTTCGTCCTGATAGCGTTCGTTCTGCAGGAACAGTGTTTCCTGCGCCGCGTCGATGAACCGCGCCACCCGGTTGCGCCCGTTGATGTTGCACCACACCAGGTGCGAGTCCTCGCCGGGATCGAAATGCTCGCGGTTCCAGTCGGCGTCGAAGCACTCGACGATCTCGTCCACCTCGTGCCGGTGCGAAGTGAACACGCCGTAGTCACGGGTTTCGGTGAGGTTCTCGGTGTCCCAGTTGAGCGATTGCACCAGCGCCGTTTCGCCGTCCACCACCATCGACTTCTCGTGCGTGATATCGAAGGCGGGGTTGCTGTCGGCGACTTCGACGCCGGCCGCCTGCAGCGCCTCGCGGGTCGCGCCGTTCTCGACCTCGCCGCTGCGCCGGGCAGGGTTGAGCATCACCCGCACCTGGACGCCGCGGCGCTGCGCGTCGATCACCGCCGCCAGCAGAGTCGGGTCCGAGAACAGGAAGATCTTGATCCGTAGCGACTCCCTGGCCGCGGCGATGGCATCGACGATCCGTTGGGCAGTGTCGTCGGGGAGGACTATCAGCGAGCGGGGCATGGCTATGGACTCCGAAAACTAGGCGTCGGCGGACGGCGCGGGTTGGACCTGAGCCCGGTACAGGTCGGCATAAACGCCGCCCAGCGCCAGCAGCTCGGTATGGTTGCCCTGCTCGGCAACGACCCCGCCCTTGAGGACGATGATCGTGTCGGCGTGGCGGATGGTCGATAGGCGGTGGGCGATGGTCAGCACGGTGCGCCCCTTCATCAGCTTCTCGAGGGCGTCGATCACCAGCTTCTCGGACTCGGTATCCAGCGCCGCGGTCGGCTCGTCAAGGATCAGGATCGGCGCGTTGCGGATGACCGCGCGGGCAATCCCGATGCGCTGGCGCTGGCCGCCGGAGAGGGTCATGCCGCGCTCGCCGACCATGGTGTCGTAGCCGTGCGCCATGCGCGAGATGAATTCGTCGGCGTTGGCCAGTCGCGCCGCCTCGACGACTTCCTCGTCGGTTGCGCCGGGCCGCCCGTAGGCGATGTTCTCGCGGACCGTGCCATGGAACAGCGCGGTGTCCTGGAGGACGAAGCCGATCTGCCGGCGCAGCGCCTGCAGGTCGTAGTCGCGCACGTCCACGCCGTCGATGCGCACCGTTCCGGCGGTCGGGTCATAGAAGCGCGGGATCATGCTGACCACCGTCGACTTGCCGCCACCGGTCGGACCGACGACGCCGACCAACTGACCCGGAGCGATCCTGCAGACGACGTCGCTGAGCACCTTGGCCTCGGCGTTATAGGCAAAGGCCACGTGGTCGAAAACGATCTCGCCGCGCAACGTTCCCGGATCCAGCGCGCCATCCTTCTCCGGCAGCGAGTCGTCGGTATCGAGAATCAGCTGGATGCGCTCGATGCCGACTGCTGTCTGGGCGATGGTGTTGCTCATTTTGGCCAGATCCTGCACCGGCTTGAAGAACTTGCCCAGGTAGGTGAGGAAAACCGTCAGCGAACCAACGGTCATCAGGTCGGCCATCACCAGGCCGGTGCCGCGCCACAGGACGTAGCCGGTGCAAATGGCGACGGAGATCGACACCGCCGGCGAGAGCAGCGACTTGACCCGCCGCGCCTGCAGCGCCGCGTCGACGGTCGCGTGGCTCGCCTCGGCGAGGTGGTTCGCCTCGAGTTCCTGGCGGCCGAACGCCTTGACAATGCGCACCGATTCCAGACCCTGCTGTACCGAGGCGACGATGTCGCTCTGGTAGCGGCGCACTTCGCGGGTGGCCGCCTTGACCGCCCGGTTGAAACGCGCCACGAACATCAGCAGGAAGGGCGTTACGCCGATGGCGATCAGTGCGAAATCCCAGTCGAGCCAGAGCATGATGCCCAGCATCCCGAAGATCGTGAGCAGGTCGACCAGGATGCTCAGGGTGCCGGACGACGCGAAGCCCTGGATGGTCTTCACGTCGGCGGTCAGCGTGGACAGGATGGAGCCAGTCTGGTGAGTGTCGTAATAGCCCAGCGACAGGCGCTGCAGATGGTCGTACACGCGCATTCGCAGGTCGTGGGCGACCCACTGGCTGACGCTCTCGGTGTAGTAGTTGTCGATATAGCTGGCAATGGCGCCGAGCACGGCGATCAGCAGAACGCCAGCGCCCGCCACGGCAGCCAGTTCCATCTTGTCGCCGCCAAGGTCGATGAAACGCATCGCATCCAGCCAACGCGGTGGCTTGTGATCGCCGACGACGTTGTCGAGGATGATCTTGAGCGGCCACGGCGCGGCCAGCGACATCGCCGTCTCGACCACCATCGCCACCAGGATGACTACCAGCCAGCGGTGGTAGGGCTCCAGCAAGTCCCTCACCAGGCGCATCTTGCTCGACGTGACAGGGGCGTCCGTGGCGGCAGGCTGGGTCGTCATTGCTTTGCTCCTGGGTGCGGGTCAGTCGTGTCGCCAGCCTTGCCGACGACCGGCCGGCCGCCGACGGCGACGCAGCCAGCACGGTAAGCGACTTCATCCGGGGCCTGGTTCTTCATTCTGGGGGGACATTCCCGCTGATCGATCGGACGAGCGGCCGGAATCACCAGCGAATTTTTCAGGCGCGACTATATCTCCGCGACCGGCAAGCGGTCAATGGCATGGAAGCACATCGAAATCGCGACCTCCTTCAGCGGCCTTGTCCGCCTCGTCGCTGGACCATTGGCGTGCTGGAGCGGCGCCAAACCGTCGATTCCGCCCTCCGGATCCTGACGGCTTCTGCGCGTTGCGCGAGGACAGGGCGGGTGCTCCTTCCGCTTCCGCGATCAGGCCAGGCAACGGACCGGCAGAGATCATCGAAGCCGCGCGGCGCCCGCCCCGGCGACCCGGCTCACTGGACGAACGTGCATGCTATATTCCTTTTGGCCCTACGCCACAACCCAACCGGACGACGGACATGAAAACCATTCATTGCTTTCTCCTGGCGTTGCTCTTTTCGGCGACCACCGCGGCGCAGCCAGTGTACGAAACCCGTGACGACGATGGCCCGGTCTTCTCGGACCTGCCGAGCGAAGGGTCGCGCGAGATGGTGCTGCCGCCGATCGACGCGTCCAGCCCGCTGCCCGCGGCGACCGTTCAGCCAGCGGCGGCAGCGGTTGCCGTACCCTACCAGGCGCTGAGCATCAGCGAGCCGGAAAGTGGCGGGACCGTACACTCGAATACCGGCCAGATCCCTGTCCGGGTAAGCATCACCCCGGCGCTGCGGGCGGCTCAGGGCGATGTTCTCGTCGTCAGCCTCGACAAGACGGCGCTACCGACCACGCGCAGCACGCTGCAGTTCGACGTCAGCGCCGCGGAATGGCAGTTGGCGGCGGTGGACAGCGTCGAGCATCAACTGCAGGTCTCGGTGATCGCCCTCTCCGGCAAGGTGCTGATTTCCTCTGCGCCGGTACGCTTCTATGTCCATCGCGCGAGCCAACTGACGCCAGCACGGCGAGAATGATGCGCAGGCCTGCTGGCCGAGGCAAGGCCTGAGGCGGACGCACTCTCGGACCCGCCCGCCTCGCCCGGCCCCGTACCACCTTTCTCCGGCGAGCGGCGCTGAAGTGGCGACTGCGGCGACTTCAATATGCCCAAGGGGTTTGGCTGAGGGGCTATACTCGCGTACCTCGCCGGGGGGGGCGTGCCTGGTGGCCATTGCTGCTGGCGCCCTCCAGGGAGGTTTTCGGAGACCTGGATGGAAGAGAGCTTTCTACAGCCCGTCACCACGCTGCTGGGCGCCGGCGATGTGTTTGAATGGTCGGCGACGGCCGCGACCAGCTTTGCCTTGATCGCTGCCGCCGAAATCGGCGACAAGAGCCAGTTGGTGTGCATGACGCTGGCGTCCCGGCATCGGCCGATGCCGG
>DPSD01000087.1 GCA_003538495.1 Accumulibacter sp. | reverse complement strand
CCGAGCAGCGACAGCGAGAACGCCGAGATCGCCAGCAGCACCGTCCAGTTCTTGAAGCTGCCGCGCTTCTCGGTTACCGCCAGCGAGTGCAGCAGCGCCGTCCCGACCAGCCAGGGCATGAACGAGGCGTTCTCGACCGGGTCCCAGAACCACCAGCCGCCCCAGCCGAGTTCGTAGTACGCCCACCACGACCCGAGCGCAATCCCGAGGGTCAGAAAGATCCACGCGGCGGTGGTCCACGGTCGCGACCAGCGCGCCCAGGCGGCGTCGAGCTGGCCAGAGAGCAGCGCGGCGATGGCGAAGGCGAAAGCCACCGAGAAGCCGACGTAGCCCATGTACAGCATCGGCGGGTGAAAGATCAGGCCAGGGTCCTGCAACAGCGGGTTCAGGTCGCGTCCTTCTTCGGCGCCAGGCAGCAGGCGCTCGAAAGGGTTCGAGGTGAACAGGATGAACAGCAGGAAACCGGCGGTAACCAGACCGAGAACGCCGAGCACACGGGCAACCATGTGGTCGGGCAACTGCTTCGACAGCAGCGCCACCGCCAGCGCCCACAGCGCGAGCATCATCACCCACAGCAGCAGCGAGCCTTCGTGTCCGCCCCAGACCGCCGCGACGCGGTATTGCAGCGGCAGCAGCGTGTTTGAGTGGTGTGCGACATAGACCACCGAAAAGTCGTTCTCGACGAAGGCGGTGGTCAGGCACGCGAAAGCCACCGCCAGCAGCAGCGCCTGCGCGATCGCTGCCGGACGCGCCAGCGCGATCCATTGCCGCCGATTGGTGTGCGCGCCGATCAGCGGCAGCGTGCCCTGCGCCAGGGCGACGCAGAGCGCCAGGATGAGCGCGAAATTGCCGAGTTCAGGGATCATGAGCGTATCGTCCGTTGGTCCGACTTACTGACTGAGCGTCTTGCCGGCGGCTTCCGCCGCGGCCTTGTTCGCCGCCGCTCGCTGGTGCGCGTCGCCGACCGCCTTGGCGGCTTCGGGTGGCATGTAGTTCTCGTCGTGTTTGGCGAGCACCTCGGCGGCGGCAAAGACGCCATCTGCGTCGAGTTTGCCCTGCGCGACGACCCCTTTGCCCTCGCGGAAGAGGTCCGGCAGGATCCCCCGGTAGGCAACGGTCATTTCCCGGTCGGTGTCGGTGACCACGAAGCGCATCGTCACCCCGTCGGCCTGACGCTGCAGCGATCCTTCCTTGACCATGCCGCCGATGCGAAAGCTCTTGCCGGTTGGCGCTTCGCCGGCGGCCACCTGCGTCGGTGAAAAGAAGAACACCAGGTTGCTCTGGAAGGCATTGAGTACCAGCGTTACGGCGATGCCGAGAATGACCAGACCGCCGGCGATCAACGCCATGCGCTTGTGACGAGGTTTCAAGCTGTGCTCCTGTGGTTGGACACTGCGCGCGCCCTGGTCGCTTCGCTCCTCTCGGCACGGTACTGACGCTTCAGACGCTCAAGCAGTGTCTTCCGACCCCGCAACAACAGCATCGGTTCCGCGACCATCAGCACCGCCATCACCACCACCGAGCCCCAGACGTACAGGCCGTGGTTGCCCATCGCCAGAAACTCGCCAAGACTGTTCCAGTGCATGCGCTTACTCCTGCTCGGTGAGCAGTTCGCGCACCCAGTCGGTGTGGCGCTCGCGCTCGAGCATGATCGTCCGTACCCGCATCAGGGCGATGGCGATGCTGTACATCCAGCACCCCAGCGCGCACAGCAGCATCCCCCAGAGCATCATCGCCGCCATGCTCGGCGCTTTGGTCAGGCTGACCGACGCGCCCTGGTGCAGGGTGTTCCACCACTTCACCGAGAAGTAGATGATCGGAATGTTCACCACCCCGACCAGCGCCAGGATGGCACCGGCCTTGTCGGCCCGGCGCGGGTCGTCGATCGCTGCCTGCAGGGCGATGAAGCCGATATACAGGAAGAGCAGGATCAATTCCGAAGTCAGGCGCGCATCCCATACCCACCAGGTGCCCCACATCGGTTTGCCCCAGAGGGCGCCGGTCCACAGCGAAAGGAAGGCGAACAGCGCGCCGGTCGGCGCCAGTGCCGAGGCCATCATTCCCGACAGGCGAATGTTGAAAGCCAGCCCGATGCCGGCCCAGAAAGCCATCACCAGATAGATGAACATCGACAGCCATGACGCCGGCACGTGCAGAAAGATGATCCGGTAGCCCTCGCCCTGCTGGGCGTCGGTCGGCGCCAGCAGGAAGCCGATGCTCAGTCCGGCGACGCCGAACAGCGCGGCGAGCGCCCAGAACCACGGGATCATTCTGCCGGCGAGCGGGTAGAAGGCCTGCGGACTGGCGTACCGAAACCAGTTGATCGTGCGCTCGGTCATCGCACGGAAAGCGGCAGCTGAACGCGCCGCCTGGCGGGGGTGCGGGCGAGGCCGGCCAGGCGCGACGATGGGCCGTCGCTGCCGCTGGCTTGCGGCGCGCCAAGGCGAGCAGGCGAACTACGATGCATGAGGCGTCCCAAGATGAAACAGGCGGTGAACCACGCGGTGAACCGAAGCCCGCCATTCTACCTCAAGCGGCACGGCTGGCCGTCGCCATGCGGCGGATGGGGTTTCCGGAGCCGGTTTCATTCCAGCGCCACGCGCAAGGCGGCCGCCGTCGGCCACGGGGCGAAGAACACCCCGCCAAGCGCCAGCGCGCCTAGCAGCGACAGATGCGCTTGCGGCCCGAGGCCGCTGACCGTGGCATCGACCGCGCCAGCGCCGAAGATCAGCACCGGAATGTACAGCGGCAGTACCAGCAGCGACAGCAGCACGCCGCCCCCGCGTACGCCCAGGGTCAGGGCCGCGCCGATGGCGCCGATGCCGGACAGCGCCGGCGTGCCGATCAGCAGCGACAGGGTGAGCACCGCCAGCGCGTCGCTGGCCAGATCGAACTGGACGCCGAGTACCGGCGCCAGCACCACTAGCGGCAAGCCGGCCACCAGCCAGTGCGCGATCACCTTGCCAAGCACGATCAGCCCCAGTGGCTGCGGTGCCAGCGCCAGTTGTTCGAGCGTGCCGTCGCGGTGATCGTCGGCAAACAGCCGTGGCAGGGAAAGCATCGTCGCCAGCAGCGCCGCGACCCACAGCACGCCCGGCGCCATCCGGCGCAGTTGATCGGGTTCGGGGCCGACGCCGAGCGGGAACAGGCTGACGACGATGATGAAGAAGAACATCGCCGCAACGATGTCGGCCTGCCGCCGCATGGCCAGACGCAGGTCGCGGCCGATTACCGCCCGCAGCGAGCTCAGCATGTTCTTGACCGGCCGCCGCCAGGCGCTGCATGGTCGTCGCCAAGCCACAGTTCGCGGACCGCTGCGGCCGGGATTGGCACCGCCTGATGAGTGGTCAGCACGGCCAGTCCACCGCGCTGCAGGTGCGCGCCGATCAGGCCGGCAACGAGTTCGACGGCGGCCGTGTCGAGCGCGACGTAGGGCTCGTCGAGCACCCACAGCGGGCGCCTTTCATTGACCAGGCGAGCCAGTGCGGCGCGCCGCTTCTGTCCTTGCGAAAGATAGCGGCAGGGCAGATCCTCGCGGCCGCGCAGTCCGACCAGTTCCAGCGCCTCGAGCGCCGCATCCGGGACAAGCGACTCCTGCGCCAGTTGCGCCGACGAGCGCAGGTTTTCCAGCGGCGTCAGTTCTTCCTTGATCGCGTTCTGGTGGCCGAGGTAGCACAGTTCGCTGCGAAATTCCTCGCCAAGCCTGCCGATCGGCTTGCCGCGCCAGCGAATCTCGCCGCTGGCCGCTGGCGTCAGCGCGCAAAGCATTCGCAGCAGGCTGGTCTTTCCCGAACCATTGCTCCCCTGCACGTAGAGCATTTCGCCCCCTTCGAGCCGAAAGCCGACGTCGGCGAACAGGCGCCGTTCACCGCGTACGCATTCCAGATTCGAGGCTTCAAGCATGCAGAGGGAGATCCCGGAAAGGGCAGTGCCGGCGACGGAGGTCGTGGCCAGGGGTCGGTGAGGCCGTATTGTGAACGCGGCAGTTTAGCCGTGGATTGATTGAAATCAAAATGGATTCAATGGCTTTTGCTATCGTTCGGAGACGCATTCCGGGAAGGTCACCGTGCAACAGGGCGTTTTGCAGCTCGCTTTGACGTGGGACGGGCGGCAGATCGCCACCGCCGAGGTCGCTTCGACCCGGCCGGCGGCGGGCGGTCTGCGCGGACTCCCGGTCGCGCGGGCCCTCGAAATCATTCGGCGCCTGTTCAGCATTTGCCTCTGTGCGCAGGCGGCAGCGGCGCGCCCGGCCTTGCCCGCGGCGCGCGGCACCTTGCGGCACCGGGTCGAACTCGATGGCGATCGCCTTGCACGCCATGTCACCGTCGCGCCGACCGACTGGAACTTTCACCCGCAGGTGGCGTTTGTCCGCGAGCTCGGCGGTGGCCCGGCGCGGACCCGTGCCGAGGCCGGGATGGCCGCCCGCTGCCTGGCCCTGGCGCTCGATCCCTGCGTGCCCAGCGAGCTGGTGGTCAAGGATGCATGAGATGTCGCTGGCGCTGGGCATCCTGCAGATTGTCGAGGACGCGGCGCGCGTGCAGCACTTTCGGCGCGTCCGCTCGGTGTTCCTCGAAATCGGCCAGATCTCGGCGGTCGAGCCCGAAGCGATGCGCTTCTGCTTCGACGCCGTGATCAGCGGCACGCTGGCCGAAGGCGCGGTTCTGAATGTAGTCGAGGTGCCGGGCGAAGGTTTATGTTTTAATTGCAATCAGACGGTGCCGCTCGCGGCCCGTTACGACCCCTGCCCAGCCTGCGGTCGGTACCCCGTTCAAGCAACCGGAGGGACCGAGATGCGGGTCAAGGAGCTGGAGGTTGAATAATATCGAGGAGACAGCAGATGTGTAGCACGTGCGGTTGCGGCGCCGGGGAAACTCGCGTCGGCGGCAAGCCTTTGTCGGAGCCGGAAGACGACCCTCCCCAGCGCAACGGCCACGCTCCGCCGCAGCAGGCGGCTGAGCAGGGCCGCCCGGGGCGCTCGACGATCGGCTACAGTGCGGTCGTCGCCGCCGATGGCCGGCATCGGCATGGCGCGGGACCATGGCCCCGGCATCACCACCCCGCGGCGCACGCGGAGCCGCACGCTGACGATACTGCCACCGATGCCGGCGAGCCCCTTGCAGACGCACCGGCGCTGGCCACGACGCCATCCCGGATGGTCCGGATCGAGCGCGACATCCTGGCCAGGAACGACGGCCACGCGGCTCAGAACCGGCAGCGTTTCGACGAGCAGGGGATTCTTGCCCTCAACCTGGTATCCAGCCCTGGCTCCGGGAAAACCAGCCTGCTGTGCCGCAGCATCGAGGCGCTGAAGGACAAGCTGTCGATCACGGTGATCGAGGGCGACCAGCAAACCAGCCGCGACGCCGAACGGATTCGGGCCACCGGCGTCGCGGCGGTGCAGATCAACACCGGCAAGGGCTGCCATCTGGACGCGCACATGGTTGGCCATGCCCTGGACGAGCTGTCGCCGGCCGACGATTCGCTGCTGCTGATCGAGAACGTGGGCAATCTCGTCTGCCCGGCGGCCTTCGATCTTGGCGAGGCGGACAAGGTGGTGATCCTGTCGGTCACCGAGGGCGAAGACAAGCCGCTCAAGTATTCGGCGATGTTCCACGCCGCCTCGCTGATGCTGCTCAACAAGGTCGATCTGCTGCCCTACGTGTCATTCGACTGCGATCTGGCGATCGGCTACGCCCGGCGGGTCAATCCGACGCTGCAGGTGATCCAGCTCTCGGCGACCACCGGCGAAGGCTTTGAGCAGTGGCTGGCATGGCTCGAGGCGGGCTGCGCCGCGCGCCGCGGGAAGAGGATGGCGACGGTGGCCGCGCTGCAGCGACGGATCGTCGAACGCGAAGCACGCCTTGCCGCCGCGACCGGAGGCTGAGATGACCGAGACCATCATTTGTCAGAACATCCGCGTCAGCGGCGTTGTTCAGGGCGTTGGCTTTCGCCCCTTCGTCTGGCGCCTGGCCAGGGAACTGGGCCTTGCCGGCTGGGTTCGCAACGACTCGCGCGGGGTCGAAATCGAGGTGTGCGGTGAGGCAGCGCAGGTGCACACCCTGATCGAACGTCTGCAGCACGACGCGCCGCCGCTGGCTCGGGTCAATACCGTGGTCGCCCGCGATGCGGCGCTGGCGGCCCACTCGGGCAGCGACTTCTCGATCATCGACAGTCGCGGTGGCCGGGCAGTGACGATGATCGGGCACGATACGGCTGTCTGCCGCGACTGCCTGGCGGACGTCTTCGAGCCGAGCAGCCGCCGCTGGCGCTACGCCTTCACCAACTGCACCAGCTGCGGGCCACGCTACACCATCAGCCGCAGCTTGCCGTACGACCGGGTGCGTACCAGCCTCAAGCCTTTCGTCATGTGTTCGAGGTGCCAGCACGAGTACCGGCAGCCAGTCGACCGGCGTTTCCACGCCGAGGCCAACTGCTGCCCGAAGTGCGGGCCGCAGCTGTTTCTGCTCGACGCCGAAGGGCACCCCTTGCCGGGCGACCCGATCGCCGGCGCACTGAGCCTGCTGCGGCAAGGGAAGGTCGTCGCCGTCAAGGGCCTGGGTGGTTTCCACCTGGTCTGCGACGCGCGCAATGCGGTCGCCGTCGCGCTGCTGCGCGAGCGCAAGCAGCGCGACGAAAAGCCCTTCGTGGTGATGCTGGCCAACGCACCGTCGGCGGCGATGTTCGTCCAGATGGGGATCGGCGAACCGGGGCTGCTGACCTTGCCGACGCGTCCGGCGATCCTCCTCCGGAAGCGCGGCAGCTGCGATGATGCCTTGCCCGGCGTCGCGCCGGGGTTGGCCTGGCTGGGCGTCATGCTGCCGTACACGCCGCTGCAGTTCCTGCTCTTCCACGAAGCGGCGAAGCGTCCGCCTGGCCTGGGCTGGCTGGAGAGAGCGCAGGATCTGGCGCTGGTGATGACCAGCGCCAACCCCGGTGGCGAACCGCTGGTGGTCGGCAACAGCGAAGCCTTGCTGCGGCTGTACGGCATTGCCGACGCGTTCCTGATGCACGATCGCGACATCGTCACGCGTTGTGACGACAGCGTCGCGCGCATCACCAGCGGTGGCCTGCAGTTCATTCGGCGGGCGCGCGGCTACACGCCGCGGGCGATCAAGTTGCCGAGCGCCGGGCCCTCGGTGCTGGCCGTTGGCGGCTGGTTCAAGAACACGATTTGCGTCACGCGCGGCGACGAGGCCTTCGTTTCGCAGCATGTCGGCGATCTTGACAACGCGGCGGTGTGCGATTTCCTCGAAGAGAACGTCGCGCAGATGGTGAAGCTGCTCGGTGTCGAACCGGCGATCGTCGCGCACGACCTGCATCCCGATTTCCACTCGACCCATTTCGCCGCCGAGTGCGCGCAGCAGTGGAATTTGCCACTGCTTGGCGTGCAGCATCACCATGCGCATGCCGCCGCGGTACTCGCCGAACACGGCATCCAGGGCAGCATGCTGGCGCTGTCGCTCGACGGGGTCGGGATTGGCACCGATGGCGCAGCCTGGGGTGGCGAGCTGTTGCGTGTCGATGGCGACCGTTTCCGGCGGCTTGGTTCGCTGATGCCGTTGGCGCTGCCGGGCGGCGATCGGGCGGCCAGCGAGCCGTGGCGAATGGCCGCTGCGGTGTTGCATCGACTGGGTCGCACCGGCGAGATAGTCGACCGCTTTTCGGCGCAACAGGCTGCGCCGGCGGTTGCGCAGATGCTCACCGGCGATCTCAACTGCCCGCCGACCTCGAGCATGGGCCGGCTCTTCGACGCGGTTGCCGGCCTGCTCGGAGTCAAGGCGGTGATGGCCTACGAGGGGCAGGCGGCGATGCTGCTGGAAGGCCTGGCGCTGCGCTACGGCGACGTTCTGCCACTGGACATGGGCTGGAAAATCTCCGCCGGCCGACTCGATCTGCTGCCCTTGCTGGCGGTTCTCGCCGACGAAAAGAACCCCGAGCGCGGCGCCGCGCTGTTTCACGCGACGCTGGTCGCGGCGCTGGCCGAGTGGCTGCGGGTTCTTGTCCCCGGCGAACAGGCGGTGGTCGGCAGCGGTGGTTGCTTCCTCAACCAGGTGCTGGTGCGCGGCCTGCGCGCCCGCCTGAGCGCGCAGGGGATGCGCATCATCGAAGCGCGCCAGCTGCCGCCCAACGACGGCGGACTGAGCGTTGGTCAGGCGTGGGTCGCCTTGCAGCATCTGGCACGCCAATAGGGGCGCGGGGAGCATGTGCCTGGCGCTGCCCTGCCGGATCGTCGAACTGCGGCCCGACCAGCAGGCACTGATCGACGTCGCCGGCGTCGGCAAGGAGATTTCGCTGGCGCTGGTGGACGACATAGCGGTCGGCGACTACGTCATCGTGCACGTCGGCTACGCGCTGACCCGGCTCGATCCGGAAGAGGCCGAAAAGACCCTGGCGCTGTTCGCCGAACTCGGCCAGGCGGCCTTGCAGGAGGCAACAGCGACGGTCGTTTGACGCGGCAGGCCTGCGGGGGAGGGTGGCGGGGAATGGATTCATCGCGAGACAAGGGCGTCGGCGGATGAAGTTCATCGACGAGTTCCGGGACGGCAAGCTGGCCAGCGGGCTGGCCGCGGCGATCCGGCAGGCGGCGCGGGATGATCGCGACTACCACTTCATGGAGTTTTGCGGTGGCCACACGCACGCGATTGCTCGCTATGGGGTGAGCGATCTGCTGCCGCGCAAGGTGCGTCTGATTCACGGTCCCGGCTGCCCGGTCTGCGTGCTGCCGATCGGCCGCATCGATATGGCGATTCGCCTGGCGAGCGAATCGGGCGTCACCCTCTGCAGCTATGGCGACCCGCTGCGCGTGCCGGCGTCGGGCGGGTTGTCGCTGCTCAAGGCGAAAGCCGCGCTGAGCCGGAAATCCGGGGCTGGCGGCGAGATCCGGATGCTCTATTCGGGCGCCGACGCGCTGGCGCTGGCGCAGCAACAGCCCGCCCGGCAGGTGGTCTTTTTCGCCATCGGCTTTGAGACGACGACACCGCCGACGGCGCTGCTGATCAAACAGGCGCAGGCGCTCGGGCTCAAGAACTTCTCGGTGCTCTGCTGCCACGTGCTGACCCCGTCGGCGATCGCCAGCATCCTCGAATCGCCCGAAGTTCGGCGCTGGGGAACGGTGCGGCTCGACGGTTTCATCGGTCCGGCGCACGTGTCGACGATCATCGGCACCCGGCCCTACGAGTTCTTCGCCGGGGAGTACCGCAAGCCGGTGGTGATCGCCGGCTTCGAACCGCTGGACGTGATGCAGGCCATCCTGATGCTGATCAAGCAGGTCAACGCCGGCCAGGCGGTGGTCGAGAACGAGTTTTCGCGCGCTGTCACGCGCGACGGCAACCGCAAGGCGCAGCAGCTGGTCTGCGAAGTCTTTGAACTGCGGCGCTCGTTCGCCTGGCGCGGGCTTGGCGAACTGCCCTACAGCGCGCTGAAGATTCGCCGGGAGTTTGCCGATTTCGACGCCGAGCGCCGCTTCGCGGTCGCTTACCAGGCGGTCGACGATCATCCCGCCTGCGAGTGCGGCGCCGTTCTGCGCGGCGTCAAGCGGCCGCAGGAGTGCCGTATCTTCGGCAGCGTGTGCACCCCGGAAAACCCGGTCGGCTCGTGCATGGTGTCGTCCGAGGGCGCTTGCGCCGCGCACTATTCGTTTGGTCGTTTTGCCGACGCGGTGGTGGCGCCATGAGCGCCGGGCGTCCGGGCTACGTCCGGCCGCTGGACCTCAAACGAGGCGTCGTCGACCTGACGCACGGCAGCGGCGGCCGGGCGATGGCGCAGCTGATCGACGAGCTGTTCGCCAGGCGGCTGGGCAACGCCTATCTGCGGCAGGGCAACGACGCGGCGCTGCTGCCGATGCCGCCCGGCCGGCTGGTGATGTCCACCGACGGGCACGTCGTCTCGCCACTGTTCTTCCCCGGCGGCGACATCGGTTGCCTGGCGGTCAACGGCACCATCAACGACGTCGCGGTACTCGGCGCGACGCCGCTCTATCTGGCTGCCGGCTTCATCCTCGAAGAGGGATTTCCGCTCGCCGACCTGGCGCGCATCGTGGACTCGATGGCCGGTGCGGCGAACGCTGCCGGCGTGCCGGTGGTCACCGGTGACACCAAGGTCGTTGAGCGGGGAGCCGGCGACGGGGTGTACATCACCACCACCGGCGTCGGCGTCGTCGCCGACGGCGATGACTTCTCCGGCGACCGAGCCCGCCCGGGGGACCGGATCATCGTTTCGGGAACCATCGGCGAGCACGGCATGGCAATCATGGCGCAACGCGAAAGCATCGGCTTCGCGGCGCAGATCGTTTCCGACACCGCTGCGCTGCACGGCCTGATCGCCGCGATGCGCGCCAGCGGCGCGGCGATCCGCGCCCTGCGCGACCCGACGCGCGGCGGCGTGGCGACGACGCTCAACGAAATCGCCCGCCAGTCGGGGGTCGGGATGATGCTTCAGGAAAGCGTGCTGCCGGTGCAACCCGAGGTCGCCGCCGCCTGCGAGTTTCTCGGTCTCGACCCGCTCTACGTGGCCAACGAAGGCAAGCTGCTGGCGATCGTCGCGGCGGCCGACGCCGACGCGCTGCTGGCGGCGATGCGCGCGCATCCGCTGGGACAGCGCGCGGCGTTGATCGGCAGCGTCCACGCCGACCCCCACCACTTCGTACAGATGACCACCGCCCTTGGCGGCCGCCGCATCGTCGACTGGTTGGCCGGCGAGCAGTTGCCGCGCATCTGCTGAGGCGGGACGACGATGCGCATCCTCCTGCTGTGCCACGCCTTCAACAGCCTCAGCCAGCGGCTGTACAGCGAGCTCGGTGCGCGCGGCCACCAGCTGTCGATCGAGTTCGATATCGCCGACGCGGTTGCCGAAGAGGCGGTCGCTCTGTTCCGGCCCGGGCTGATCATCGCGCCCTACCTGCGGCGCTCGCTTCCGGCGTCGATCTGGCAAGCGCATACCTGTCTGATCGTCCATCCGGGGATCGTCGGCGATCGCGGGCCTTCGGCGCTCGACTGGGCGATCCAGGAGGGAGAGGCGGACTGGGGCGTGACCGTCCTGCAGGCGACCGGCGAACTCGACGGCGGCCCGGTGTGGGCCAGCGAACGTTTTGCCATGCGCGTCGCCAGGAAGTCGAGCCTGTATCGCCACGAAGTGACCGAAGCAGCCACCCGAGCCGTGCTGCGCGCCGTCGAGCGCTTCGCCGCCGGCACTTTCTTGCCGATCCCGGTCGACCCCGCCGACGCCGGCGTACGCGGTAGCCCACGGCCATTGATCACCCAGCCTGACCGCGCCATCGACTGGCAGCGCGA
>DPSD01000649.1 GCA_003538495.1 Accumulibacter sp. | reverse complement strand
GCGCCTGGCCCGGCTGTTCGGGCGGCTGTCGCGCGCGCCCTCCAGGCGGGCCGGATTTCTGACCGGCCTGGTTTGGGGGCTGGGATTTTTCCTGGCCGGCGTGAGCTGGGTATTTGTCAGCCTGTGGGTATACGGCGGCATGCCCATGTGGCTGGCCGGACTTGTCACTTTCTTGTTCTGCGCATTCCTCGCGCTGTTTCCGGCGACGGTCGGTGCACTGCAGGCCGGGTGGCGTCACACACCTGCGCTCCGGACCATGCTGCTGCTTCCACTTGCCTGGAGTGTGCTGGAATGGACGCGCGGCTGGATCTTCACCGGCTTCCCCTGGCTGGTTGCGGGTTACTCGCAAGTACCCAACGGCCCGTTGGCGGGTTACGCCCCGCTCGTCGGCGTGTACGGCATCTCGTTTCTGCTGGCGCTGATCGCAGGCCTGCTGGCGTGGGGCGTGACGCCGCGCACATCGCCGGCGTCGCGCGTCTGGGCGGCGACGGCCATCGTGGCACTGGGGATCGGCGGCCAAGCCTTGCGCGGCATTCAATGGACCACACCTGATGGGGCGCCGACTTCTGTTGCGCTGCTGCAAGGCAACATCCCGCAGGACATGAAGTGGCAACCCAACAAAACCCGCGCCACGCTGGAGAGCTACGCGCGCATGGCCGTAGCCGCACCCGCGCGCCTGATCGTATTGCCGGAAACGGCGCTGCCGCTGTTCGAGTCCGAACTCCCGGCCGCCTATCGCGATGACCTGGTTGCCCTCGGCCAGCGCAACGGCGGCGATGTGCTGGCCGGGCTGCCGACCGGTTCGTTCGATGGCGCCTACTACAACAGCGTCGTCAGTTTCGGCAGCGCGCCCAGCCAGCGTTACAGCAAGGTGCACCTGGTGCCGTTCGGCGAATACATCCCGCTGAAAGCGGTGTGGAGCTGGGTCATCGAAGTGCTGCACATCCCGCTCTCCGATTTCGCGCGCGGCGCCATCGACCAGCGCCCGCTCGCCATCGGCGGCCAGCGGGTGGCAGCCGACATCTGCTACGAGGACGCGTTCGGCGAGGAGATCATCCGCCAGCTACCGGAAGCGAGCGTGCTGGTGAACGTCAGCAACCTGGCCTGGTTCGGCGATTCGCTGGCGCCCTGGCAACATGCGCAGATGTCGCAGATGCGCGCGCTGGAAACCGGACGCATGATGCTGCGCGCGACCAACACCGGCCTCACCGCAATCATCGACGCGAAAGGCCAGGTGCTGGCCAGCCTGCCGCTCTTCACTGCCGGTAGCCTCGCCGGCGAAATCCAGGGCTACGCCGGCAGCACGCCGTATGTGCACTGGGGCAATGCACCGGTGCTGCTGTTATGGGGAATACTGGGAATCGTCCTGCTGGCCGCCGCGCTCTACCCGCGAGCACCCTGAAGGGCATAAAGGGCGGGCCGTGGCTGTACAGCCGCTAAAGCCCTGAAGGACTCCGATCCACTATGGGCTGAGCCTATGTGGAGTCGTATGCGGCAACAGCCACACTCAGGCGGCGGCCCTGACCCGCGTGGCATTGCGGCCACCACGCTTGGCTTCCAGCAAGGCGGCATCGGCGCGTGCCAGCGCCTCGTTTTCCTCACGGTCGTCGCGGCTGAACTCGGACATGCCGCCGCTCCACGACAGCTTATGCGTCACACCCGGAATGAGCTCGACGCTCTCCGGCATCTTGGCGCGCAGGCGCTCTGCCAGTTCCTGCGCCCGATCAAGCGGCGTGTAGGGGAATACCACGCAGAACTCATCGCCGCCCAAACGAGCGATGAAATCGCTGTTGCGCAGGCAGGTTTTCAACGCGTTGCCGAACTTGATGATGAGTTGATCGCCCGCCTCGTGGCCGAAGGTATCGTTGACCTGCTTGAAATTATCAATGTCGAGAATCAGCAGACTGTGCGTCCAGCCGTCCTTCAGCGTGCCAAACAACTCCTTTTGCTTTTCGTCGAAGCTGCGCCGGTTGTTCACCTTGGACAAATGATCGATCCGGGCCTGCGAGGATACTTCCTTCTGTTTACCCAGCATGACCTTGCCCAGTTTCAGCATGGTCTCGAGTGGCGTCTGAAATTCCGCCAAGCTGACCGGATAGTCTGCACGCAACCGCTGCTGGCGCAGGTCGTTGGTAAATTTCACCAGCATGCGCAGATTGTCGGCAACCCGGTTGCGTACCGCCAGAATGGTGGCCGCCACCAGGATGGCGATGACCAGACTGGCCACCAGCCAGCCCAGCAGGTAAGGCGCGATACTCTCGACCACCGGCGTGACCGGCCGCCATACGGCAATCTGCCAGGGCGTGCCGGCCAACGCGATGAGAGTGGGACGGACGTTCCGCTTGATCGCCTGGTTGCCGCGCCGCATCAGCACCATGGCGGAGTCGCCGCTCCCACTTTGCTGCAATTCGGCATAGGCGGCGGCATCCGGCAACGGCAGGGTATCGAACAGCGCCTGCAGCTGCGGCACGCTCTGTTCGACGATGACATAGCCGAGACGCTTGCCGTCAGCCCCCGTTACCGGATGCGAGAGCGAGAGATTGAAGGGGGCGGTGGCGGGCGCCCCGCTACCGCCCCGCCCCGCGGTGGGCAACAGCC
>DPSD01000391.1 GCA_003538495.1 Accumulibacter sp. | reverse complement strand
CGCGCCCGCCGGTCCGATATTGTTGCTGGAAAGATAAAGGCCGCGCAGGGTTGCGTTGGCGTGCAGCGCTTCGGCCAGATGGGCGGCCATCTCGTCGTTCAGCCAGCACTGAACGACCGACAGTTCGGTCACCGAAGTGTTGGTCTTCAAAAGCGCGGCCAGCTCCTTCACATCCTCGACCGTCAGCTCGTGGTGGATGATGCGCAAAGAGGCGCGCGTGTTGTTGCGCAAGGAATCGGTGATATCGTCGGGAAGGGACATGGACGCAAATTTACTTATACTTTATGTATAAGTCAAGAGCGGCCGAACTTGGCCAGTTCCACCTGGGCGCGCAGGTCGATTTCATCCAGGATTTCAGCCAGTTTCGGGTCCATGACGCGGTCGCGGTGGCGCGCCGCCGTCTCGGTCAGGGATTGCAAGGTGGCACGGGACAGGTCGCCCGTCAGAAGGCCGATGCGGACCCTGTCCAGTTGGTCCAAAAGATCCTGGCCGCGCTTACGCGCGCGTTTTCCAGCCTCTTCCGAAGCGGCATCTTCCGCGCCTTGTAAGGTCAACAGAGCATCGATGGAATTGACGCTTTGGGTGAAGCCGGCGCCCTGGGACTCGCTGGTTTCCGGCCCTTCCTCGATCAGCGTGCCAAAGCCGCCTTCGCCCGTTTTGCGGGTTTTTCCGGTTGGCTTGGTGGTATTGGTGCGGCCCGGGCCTTCGACTTTCATGACCCCATAGAACACCATCGACACCATAAAACCAATCGGCAATATTTGCCCCCCGCACCCTGCCGCCCGCCATCATCGCAGGCGGGTGTCAATATAAATAATTGAAATATAACGATATTTTAACTTGGCACGGCTCTCGCATCTTTAAATGCCGGGAAAAACCTATTGGGAATGGGTATGCCATGACGACACTTTTTAAATCACTCTCTCGCTTTCTGACCCTTTTGGCGGTGGCCGGTGTTCTTTGCCTGACAGCCGCACCCGGATCAGCACGCGCCGACGGCGCGACGCGCATCAAGGATATCGTCGATTTCGAGGGCGTGCGCGACAACATGCTTGTCGGCTACGGCCTGGTCGTGGGCCTGAACGGCACGGGCGACACGCTGGGTTCTTCGCCTTTCACGCAGCAATCCATCATCGGCATGCTGGAACGCCTCGGCGTCAACATCCGCGAGGAATCGATCAAGACCAAGAACATCGCCGCCGTCATGGTGACCGCGACCTTGCCGCCCTTCTCGAATCAGGGTTCGCGCATCGATGTCAGCGTCTCGTCGTTGGGTGATGCCAAGGATCTTAACGGCGGCACGCTGCTGGTCACGCCGCTGCTCGGCGCCGACGGCCAGGTCTATGCGGTGGCGCAGGGCCCCGTTTCGGTTTCCGGTTTCAGCGCCTCGGCGGACGCGGGGTGGGTGACGCGCAACGTCCCCACCGCCGCGCGTATCCCGGCGGGCGCCATCGTCGAGCGCGAGATCCCCTTCAACCTCTCCAGCATGGAAGAAACGCGCCTGTCGCTGCGCAACCCCGATTTCACCACGGCGCGCCGCGTGGCCGCCGCCATCAACAACCACCTGAAGATGGCCGCCGCCTCGGCGGAAAGCAGCGCCTCGGTGCGTCTGCGCCTGCCGCCCGGCTATCAGGCGGGCATGGTGAATCTGCTGACAGACATCGAGCAATTGCAGGTGCAGCCCGACCAGATGGCCAAGGTCGTCATCGACGAACGCTCGGGCGTCATCGTCATGGGCAAGGACGTGCGCATCTCGACCGTCGCGCTGGCGCAGGGCAACCTCACCATCCGCATCAGCGAGACGCCGCAGGTGTCGCAGCCGCAGCCCTTCTCGCAGACGGGTCAGACGACCACGGTCGCGCGCAGCAGCATCGAGATCGATGACGGCCGCGACAAGAAAGTGGCCCTTATGCAAGGCGGCATCAGCCTGCAGGATCTGGTCGCCAGCCTGAACGCCCTGGGCGTCGGTCCGCGCGACATCATCACCATCTTGCAGTCCATCAAGACCGCCGGCGCGTTGCAGGCAGAAATCGAGATCATGTAACATGACGACGATCGCCGCACCCACAGCCGCTCTTCCTCCTGCGCCGCCGCCGGTCGATCCGGCGATCAAATCCGCCGCGCAGGAGTTCGAGGCCGTCTTCTTGTCGCAGATGATGACGCATATGTTCGCGGGCGTCGAAACCGACCCCGTCTTCGGCGGCGGCCCCGGCGAAGACATGTTCCGCGGCATGATGATCCTGGAATACGGCAAGCATATGGCGCGCCTGGGCACGGGCGGCCTCTCCGCGCAGATTCAGAAAACCCTTATCGACATGCAACAACACGGAAGGTGAAATCATGACCACGACGTTGACCAAAACCATGAACAGCAAGGAAAGCCTGCAGCGCCTGGAATCCTTGCGCCTGCAGGTGCTGGAGATGCTGGCTGTCGTGACGGCCTTCACCCAGCTTCTGAAGCGCGAGACCGAGGCTCTGCGCAAGGCCGACTTTAACGCCGTCGACCTTCTGCAGGCCGACAAGCGCCTTTACGCCAAGCAGTATGAAGCAAAGATCACCGCGCTGGTCCAGCGTCAGAACGATTTCCCGCTGCTCGACCTCACCCTGCGCGAGAGGCTGATGCAGGAACGCACGGTCTTCGGCGTGGCGCTG
>DPSD01000158.1:519-2550 GCA_003538495.1 Accumulibacter sp. | reverse complement strand
CGCGCCAACTGGCGCGGATCAGCGTGGCCGGCATGCGCGTCCTGAACGGCATCCGGATGCTCGGCTTGGCAGCGATCCTGGCGACCTTCCTGATCGCGACCGACGACGTCCAGGCTGCTCCCGATCGCCAGGCCGTTCTCGTACTGAGCTCGTACCACCTGGGTTTCGCGTGGACCGACGCCCAGGTCGAAGGAATCACGTCGGTACTCGAGGAGAGCCGCCTGCGTCCGGAGATCTTCCTGGAGTACATGGATGTCCTGCGACTGCCGGCCCCCTACGACGAGCGCGGCTTCGCAGACCATCTCGGGCGCCGCTACCGCTCGCAGCGCTTCGACCTGATCATCGCCACCGATGACGCAGCCGTTTCCTTCCTCGCCAGGAATCAGCCGTCGCTGTTCGCCGGTACGCCGGTCGTTTTCAGCGATGCGGCGGCCTTCGACGCGACAGCTTTGCCGCCGGAGATCGCGATCACGGGAGTGATCGAACGGATCGACATCCCGTCGACCCTGCAGGCGGCACAGCGCCTGCGACCCACGGCCGCGCAAGTCGTGGTGTACGCGAACCGGGCCGATTCCGGTACGGGTTTGGACCATGCGCGCGACGTCCTCGGCACGCTGAAGACGAACATACCGATCCGGATCAAGCACGATCTGAAGCTCGAGGAAATCGTCGCCAGCGCCGCCGCACTGTCGGCGGAGGACATCGTCTTCGTCCTGGCCTCCGCCCATGATGCTGCGGGCAAGTGGCACAGTCCGGCGGAAGTCATCGGCCGGGTGAGCGCCGCGTCGCCGGCACCGCTGTTCGACATCACCAGCCATCGCGTTCGCGGCGGCCTGACCCTCGGCGGCAAGGTCGAGGACGGCACCGACGTCGGTCGGCTCGCGGCACGGATGGCGGTGCGCATCCTGGCGGGCGAGGACGCGCGGAGCATTCCGGTGCAACAGGCGCCGCTCGCCTACGTCTTCAACCATGGCCAAATGCAGCGCCACGGCATCGACGAGTCTGAACTTCCCGAAGGAAGCGTCGTCGTCGGCAAGCCGCCAACGCTGTACGATCAGTATCGCGGCACCGTCTGGGTGACGGCGGCCGTGCTCCTCGCCTTGAGCCTGGCCGTGCTCCTGCTCTTCAACAGCATCCGCCGGCGCAAGGGCGCGGAGAGTTCCTTGCGCACCTCCAACGCCCTGATCAACGCCATCAGCCAGACGCAGGCCCTGTACATCGCTGGCGCAGATACCCGCGAGGTCTTCGAGCGCATGTTGTCCTCACTGCTGGAGATGACCGAAAGCGAGTACGGTTTCATCGGCGAGGTATGCCGCAACGAAGACGGCTCGCCCTTCCTGCGCACGCAGGCGATCACCAACATCGCCTGGAACGACGAAACGCGGGCATTCTACGCGACGCATGCGCCACAGGGTCTGGAGTTCCGCAACCTGAACACGCTCTTCGGCGCCGTGATGACCACCGCAAGGCCGGTGATCGCCAACGATCCCGACAACGATCCGCGGCGACACGGCCGTCCGCCCGGCCATCCCGCGCTGAACGCATTCATGGGACTGCCCTTCTTCCGTGGCGACGAGCTGGTGGGAATGGTCGGTGTCGCCAACCGCAAGGGGGGCTACGGCGAGCAACTGGCGACACAGCTCGCTCCCTTCCTGAACAACTGCGCAAGTCTCACCGAGGCCGTGCGCGAAAACCGGAGACGTCGCGACGCCGAAACGGCGCTGAAGAACAACGAGGAGCGACTGCGCCTCGCCCTAGTCGCGGGGAACCTCGGCTTCTACGACCTCGACCTCGGCACCGGCGAGGCGGTGATCAGCGCCGAGTATGCCGGCATGCTGGGTTACGCAGCCGGCGAACTGGAATTGAATGCGGCGAGCTGGCTCGAGCGCGTGCACCCGGACGACCGCGACGCCGCCGGGCGGACATTGCACGAGTGCATCGCCGGCACTCGCACCGAATATCAGCTGGAGTACCGGCTGCAGACCAGGTCGGGCGAATGGCGATGGATTCAGTCGGTCGGCAGGGTGGTCG
>DPSD01000158.1:0-227 GCA_003538495.1 Accumulibacter sp. | reverse complement strand
AATCGGTCGGCAGGGTGGTCGCCTGCGACGGGCAAGGGCGGCCGCTCAGGCTGCTCGGCACGCATGCCGACATCAGCACCCGCAAGCAGTCGGAGGAGATGCTGGAGCTGACCAGCCTCTCGGTGGAGCACGCGTCGGACGCCATCTTCTGGCTGGACCGGGACGGCGGTTTCGTCCATGCCAACGATCAGGCGTGCCGCTCGCTCGGCTACACGCGCGAAGAACTG
>DPSD01000425.1 GCA_003538495.1 Accumulibacter sp. | reverse complement strand
AGGGGCGATGCTAGAAATTCCCCACAAAACAGGAAAACTAAAGAAGCTAAGAATGCGAATTGCCTTGGAGAACTGTCTCGCAATCATCGATGGGTCATGCTGAATCTGGGCAAACGCTGGAAACGCAACTTGGTTGAGAATGCCAGATATCTTCTGCACTGGTAGGGAAGCAAGGTGCATTGCCACAGAATAAAAACCGAGAGATTCCTTGCCCAATAGTTTCCCGGCGATGAACATGTCCGCCTGGGAATAAAAAAACCATAAAATTCTGCCAGCCGTGATTTTTCCTCCGAAAGCGACCAGATGTCCAGTCCCTCGGAGTGAAAAACTAGGCCAGCGGAGATAGGGCGCGGCCAGATTAAGTCCTACTGTCTTTCCAGTTACCGAGACTATGGTCCCGACGACCAGCGACCAAACGCCGTACCCGGAGACGGCCAGCCACAGGGTTAGAAAACCCCCTAGAATGTTCGATAAGAGATCGACGAGCGCGCGTGTTTTGAACTTGAGCTCACGCGCCAAAAGTGATTCCGGTATTACTGCAAGACTTGAAATGACAAACTGTGAAGATATTACCCGAATGATATCAACCAGCCTTGGTTCTTCAAAGAAGACAGCAATAAATGGTGCTGCAATAAAGAGTAGAAGAAACAATGCGACGTTGATGATAATGATCAGGCCAAGCAGCTGTCTCAGTTTATCCTCATCGATCTCTCTTGCTTGAACGATCGCAGGCCCTAGACCGGCCGTGGACATCAATGACAAAAAAGCCACGAATACGGTTGCCATAGCCAGAAGACCATAGTCGGCGGGGCTAAGTATTCGCATTACGACAATCGTAATACCCCAGGTAATGACCTGTCCAAAAAAGTTGGCTCCGGCGATCCAGCCCAAGCCGACCATGACGCGTGTTTTCAAGTTCATAATGCTTCAAACCTTCCCGAGATCGGCGAGTTGGTGCCCGACGGGCATGCCGACCTCACAGGAGCTGGAGATAGCAGAACGTAAATGTGATCTTCCAAGCAGCGACAGATCTTGTGGGAGATTTCCATCCGGTTTTGCCGCAGAGCCTCAATTTCAGGAAATCTCAACGTGCCGATAACTCGTCTAGCAGTCGAGCAAGTTCTTGCGTTCGTGATTTGCGCGAATGTGCCATCGCGAACTGCCTGGAGACACCTGAATTGAGTCCCTCAGATAGATTGGCGATGAACGACCGAATAGTACGGGTGATATCACCTGCATCGGCTATATTGGCGACGTTATCCACCTTGGCGTCGGCCAGCATCCTGGCGGAAACGCCTCCGGGATCGACAAGCCCCAGAATCGGACGCCCGGACCGGTAATACTCGTAGATCTTCGCCGGGATCTGGTGGTTGCAGCAACCGGCTTGAAACAACAAGAGGCCGTCGGCCCGCAGCATTTCGCGGAGGGCCTCGCGATACCCAACCGTCGGTTCGAGCCTCACGATGTCGGCGATGTCCAACGCAGCGATCATCGGGCCATAGACGTTGTCGTTGCCGGTCGCCCGAAGGATCACCTGCAACTTCGAGCCGTCAATCTCACCCGATTGTTTAAGCGTTCCCAATGCGGCGAAGAACGGGCGCGGATCCCTTTCTTTCGGGTACAGGATGCCACTATGGACCAGCGTTAGCTGTCCGGCCCTCCCAAGAGGAACTGTTGCAAGGTCCGATTCCGCGCCGCGGAAGTTGTCTTCGTCGAAGCCGTTTTCGATCACCGTCCATCGCGATGCGGGAATTTCGGGGTAGCGCTCGGCGTACATCCTGCGCGTCGGCTCGGTAGTGAAAACCGCCTTGCGGCATTGACGAATGGTCGCCTGTTCGAGCTTGCGATGGACTTTCCAGGTCATCGGGTCGCGTGGATAGTCGCTCTCGGTCATCGAGTCGCGGAAGTCTGCTATCCACGGCAGTCCGCTTCGCTTGCAGAGGCTGAGCCCGATCATGTGCGCAGTCGCAATCGGCGATGTCGAGAAGATGGCGGCGGGTCGGTATCGGCGGATCATTCGCATACCGGTCCAGACGCCAGCCGGCCACCAACTGACCCAGCGGTCCGGCTGGACCATCCAGCGGAAATACCTGCCGGCAATCGAGAGATGCCGAGACGTATCGAGCCCGAATGCTCGTTCCACAACGACGTCCTCCGGGATCTCGTTGAGCTGATTCTGGCTGGTGACTTCGTAGGCCCTGGGGGAGATGGTGAGAACCAGCGGCTCCCAGCCGTATTCGCGAAGATACGTGCAGAACTTCAGTGTCCTCTGAATGCCGCTACTTGCCTGAAAAGGAGGGAAGTGATAGGCGATCATTAACACCCTCTTGTTGTTGGTAATGTGCTGAATCATTGCTCTTGGTGGACCATTGACGGCGCATCCGGTGAGTAAGAGAAAAGTTTGTCAAAGCGCCTAATCCGGCTGGGACCGGAATCGCCCATTGGGGTTGGTGTCTCGCGTGACGCGTCTGGATCCGGCTGCGCGCGGCTTGTCCGCAGCATGCGCACTGCGCTGCCGTTTGATACATCGAGCCGACACGTCCATTTGCTCTGCGGCTTGGAACAGCAAGCGGTTCATACTTCTGCGGGCTGGTGTGGGTTTCCACGGCTCCTCTGCCGCGAATTTTCCGACACAGGCCTTAACGATCTGGTCTGCCGACTGGGGACGCTTTGTTGGCCTCCGGCTCAGGCGTAACCTGTCCCTCGGTAGGTGGGGACTCACTTTCTCCGGAATTATCATCCGGCGCCTGCTCTCTGGCCTTTGGTACTATATCGGACGGATTTCCACCAAGCAGGCGGTATTGCTCACGCAGCACCCTGGAATTTGGACTGTACTCCAGACCAGCTTTCACTAACTGTTTTGCCTCAGTCTTTTTTCCAGAATACATCAGAAACTCGGCCCAGTGGGAATAAGCGGGCCAGTAGTCTGGCTTCAGTGATCGGGCTTTGGCAAACGATCGGCTGGCGTCATTATTGCGAGACAGACGCAATTCTGTCTCGCCGATGCGAGTGTAAATTTCCGGAAGCAATATAAAATTTCGTGCTGTGTTATTAGCCGCATAACGATAATCGTCGCGAGCCACGGCTAGAAGAGATTTCCGGGCGCTTTCCGTGATGCCGCTGCGCATGGCGCGCAACTGATTGATCTGTGCCCAACAGTAATGATGCATGGCCCAGAAATCCTTGCCCATCACAGACTCCCAGCGTTTGCTTTCCGGGCTGCCGCGCGACTCGGAGAAACTCTGGGTATAGGGGCAGTAAGCCGGGATCAATGCCATTTCCGCCCCCGTAATGTTTTCTGGTTTTCCGGCCATGGTGTTTGTCGATATGCCCGTCAGTGCCACAGCAAGCGCGCAACGTAGAACGGCGATTCCAGGAAAGTATCTCATCAGTGTCGTCGGCTTGAACATTTTCGATGTTCCCTATGTGTTATGTCTTATACGTCTCATGTCACGGAACTCGTGCCGCAGGCGCTTGGCACAGATGCTCACAAATACCCGCTCACTCGCGCGCTTACCAGGAGTTGCCCGCATTGAGCAATGGAGTCCAAAGATCTGGTCGTGCGGCATGCAGCGCGGCGAATGACGATCCATCTCCTCGTCGATGCCCGCGACTGCCGGTAGTAGCAGACTTGCCATGACCGCATTCATCCCGAAAGCCTTCGCGCCAATTGCTCTCCATGACGCTGCAAGGTGGACGCCATGCTTGCGTGCGCGAGACTTGTCTGTCGCCGGCTGGTATCGATCTCGGGGGCCGGAAAAAGCGTACTGACCTCAAATCTGTCGCGCTGTGCCGCCAGGAAAGCACACAGTTGCTCGAAACGCCGGACGACAATGGTATCCGGGGCGCTTTGCCCCGACCGGAGCATTTCAAAATTGTGGGAGAGGATGACGAAGTGCCGGGTGCCGCTGTCGGCAGCCGATACCAGTGCGCCCCGGAGTTCAGGAAAGCTGCAGGCGCCGATCTGGGCTGGTCTCAATTTCCCGAACCCGTCGCGAAAAACCGTCAGCGGCAGGATGCGGACGCCTTCGAGTTCCTGCGGTTGGGTGAAATCCAGCGTCTCCCGGAGGTCGAGCCCGCACGCTGGATGTACCGCGTTGATGCTGCTGTCGACAGTAATCGCCGATCGTCGAAGGGCTCGATAGGTGTCGGCGTTACAGGCAAAACTTCCGGCGCGGAAGGCGTCCACCTGGTTGCACCCGGCCGTGGCCAGGAGCTGGCGACCGTAGGACAGAAGGACGCATTGTTCCTCCAGCGTGTAGTAGGAAAGATGCTGGCGCTTCCCGGTTGCTCCGGCAAAGAGCAGTGGCCGAATTTCGTCGGTCCATTCGGGATGCAGGTGCAACTGAATCTCGTGCTTGCCGGCGCGGATGAGTTCAACGATAACGGCGAGGTGCTCGACGCCAAAACGCCCGGCAAACAGTGGTTCGACGAAGAAGACACCCTTCAGGCCGTGATTGTCGAGGATTTCGAGGGTCTTGGGCAGCGCGTATTCGCCGCTAGGTGAGCGCCCATAAATATAGCGCTGAAAGCTGGCTGGAAAACGAGTGTCGAGATCTTCCCAACTGTTGCACCAGATCTCGATGTCGAAGGTTAGATAGACTTTCATGTCCCTATGCACGGGTTGTTGGTCCGGAGCGGTTGAGCACCATGTTTAGCGACAGCGATTGCGAAATCACCAACGAAAGTGATGGCCGATGGCTTCATTGCCGGTTGTTCTCTTGAGGGCGGGATTTCTTCGCGGGGGCGCTTCCCCCGCTTTGGGGTCTTCAGGCTTGTCTCCTGGAAAAAGCCGTACGCTACGTTAGCAGCGGGTAACTCGCGCGCGCCTGCAATTCCGGCCAGAGGCGGCCCCTGGAAGCTAGAAAACGTCCGGTTCTCGACTGCCAGTTCACCCTGAAACCGATCGATCCACGTCGCGTGCACAGCTATATCCGACCACGGGGTCTGGAAGTTCGGGAAGACGACTTCTCGGGCGTGCACCTCCCATGCTGACGGCGGGATATGGCCTTCGGCATGATGGACGTCAGGGACATATTCGTTGCGGGTCAGGCCCGCGTCGAAATATCGCCTGCACTCCGCATCGAGTGAGCAATCGCTCCATTTACTACTATCGTCGCTCGATGCGCTGCCATGTGCAGCAGCAGTCCGTTCGGTGGCCAGCGTCGCGACGCTTGCGGGTCCGGAACAAGGCTTCCTGAAGCATCGGTTTTCCTTCACATAGCCTGGCAGCATTGTTGCTTGCTCAATGTCATCCTGGAGTTCTCCCGGCGGGTAGCAAGAATAATCTGAGAATCGAGTAGCTACTTCCACCCGGAATGAGGCGTATTCGGGTCAGGTTCCTGTCCTCGTGGCGTGTCGCGCCAGACCGACAGACCGCAAGTAACTCGCTAGGCGGAATTCTTTACTCCGAACAAAGTCGTATCGGAAGTCAGAACATGCCCCAGGAACCGCAGCGGTGGAACCGAGCGCAGCGCCGAGACGGCAAGACGGGGAATCATTCCCAATTCGTCGGGATTCTGCATGTCGAAGCGGTCGTAGGAACGAATATTGTATTCCGCCAGGAATTCTGACAAGCCGTAAAAACTAAACCAATTGACAGCGGGATAGCGCGCCGCATTGACCAGTTCCGGCCTGGTGGTCACTGCCAGCCGTTCATACTTGCGTTTGAGAAAACCTGGGTACCAACTGTACAGAGGCAAATTGAACTCTTCCTGCTTCGGACAAAGGACATTCGTGGTGCTCAGGTACAGCACTCCCCCTGGTCGCAATATCCGGGTGGCTTCGCGCAAACAGGCCTGCCAATCCTCGACGTGCTCCAATAGTTCAGGGAGCAGGCAGACGTCCATCGACTCGTCGCCGTAGGGAAGTTGCGTCGCAGAACCTACGTCGAAGCGAATGGCAAGACCGGAGTCCCGTGCGCGACGCCCGGCCAGTTCGATAAGTGGTTGGTTGATATCAAGGCCGCAGACATGGTGGCCCAATTCGGCCCAGATCAGGCACTGCGAGCCGGCTCCACATCCTATATCGGCGACATCGAGAATCCTGCCCGTCGTGGCTTGGTTCCGACCGATCAGGGCAAGCACCTTCTCACGCACGGTGGCAAACCGTTGAACGGTAGCGGGGGCCTGGCTTTGCTTTTCGTAATAGTTGAAAAAACTCGGGTCCGAGCTTGAATCCCATTCGGCTGCTTCGCGATTCGTTTCGTCACTCATCAAGGATCTCTCCGGTCCAATCTGCCTTCTGTGTTGTTCAGCGGATGAAAAATTATCCCCGGTGTTTTGGCTGAAGTAACGGGGGCAAAAGCTGGACGCAGTAATTCGTCCCGATAAGGCCAACGCCAAATGCGCCGGTGGCACCATACAGGTCCGGGAATGGGGAGGCGCGTTTCAAAAACCGACCGATCAGTCATCGGAAGTGCGATATCGTCGATTCTGTCTGGGCATCAGGTGTCTCGCCAGGAGTTGACCACTGGGTCGCCGCGTTCAATAGACGATGCCGCCTGGTCTATCCTGGAAAACTCTTCAATCAAAATCGGAATGCGCGTGGACCACGCGTTGCTTTTTGCGTAAGCAATGATTGCTTCGCGGTCCCAATCGTCGCTCAACGCGGTGGCCAGGGCATCGCGCAAGGCATTGCCGTCTCCGTAGGGAACCAGAATGCCGAAGTCAGGCGAACTGACTACCTCGGCATTGCCACCGACCAAGGTCGTCACCACCGGCAGTCCGCAGGCCATCGCCTCGAGAAAGACGTTCGCCCAACCTTCCATGCGGGTCGCCAGGACAAAGACGTCGCCGGCGGAATAGACGTATCTGAGTTCGGCTGGAGCGACCGGGCCGAGAAAGTGTACAGCGCCTTCAACACCCAATTCGACGACCTGGCGTTTGAGCTTTTGCTCCCAATCGCCTTCAGGGCTTGGGCCGCCGGCAATTACCAGATGCAAGTCAGGAAACTTCGCAAGCAATTCGGGAAGCGTGGCGATGACTCGATGAAAGCCCTTGCGCTCGGTGAGTCCACCAACCGAGATCAGGATGCGTGCCTCGCCGGGCAGACCAAGGCGGGCGCGGCTCTGGTTCTGGTCCTCTCTGGCGAAGTTGTCGAGATCGACACCGTTGCCGATGACGCGTATGTGCTCGGCGCTTTCGCCCATGGCGATGGCGCCCTGGCGCAGCGATTCAGAGACCGAAAAGACCTTCGCCGCGCGGCGTAGCGCGCCAAGCGACAGGTACTTGCGCATCGTGGTGGTCGATAGCGCCGCGATCTGACCGCGCAACGTAACCGTAAAGGGTCGCTTCAGCCACTGACTCAAGAGAGACGCCGCATGGCCGTCGGGAAAGACGAAATGCGAGTCGATGATATCGAAGTCGAAACTCTTTCTGATCCGCAGCAGCGTCGAAACGCTGCCCAGGGCCAGGAAAAAACCGTCGAGAAACTTGAAATAACCGGGAATCGAGAAAAAACGTGGATGGTAGACCTCGATCCCGTCCTGAACTTCGAAGTACGGGACCGCCGGACGGAAGTTGGGTTTGACGAGTCTGATCAGCCCCAACAATGGGAACCACGCGACCGGCGCCACGACGACCATCGGCAGCAGGGCGCCGACGCGAGACATTCTTGCCCTGACAAACAGACCGAAGTTGCGTTGAACGGAATTCGGATAGACGCTCGTAAAAACGAGGATTCGCGGGCCGTCCGCACAAGCTCGCGCGTTCCGGGCGAGGCCATCGGCCTGGTGGATGGCCGCGTTCATGGCAACCATGAATGCGTTGCCGCGCGGTCGCAAACCTCAGCAGCGTAGCGCATCTCGGAGCCCTCGCCTGGCCCGTGGATCAAAGGAATAAGGAGCATGGTAAGTGTCTGATAGTGCGCGACTTGGTGACAGCGGACCGCGGATAAGGAGCGTCCGGTCGCCGCACAGCGGTGAATTCTACCGCGGAACGATGCGGCCTTCGCCTGGCTGCAGGCGAAACGCATCGCGTCAGGTGGCGCATCTTCACGCCATGACAGGCTTGAGTCAGCAGCACACCCCTGGCCACCGATCGCGGCCAGCCTGAGCGCTTCGCCAAGCGCGTAGCAGCCGCGGGCAGCCCCCAGCCGCAGCCCGCCGATACCGCGTGCGCCGCTCATACCAGCACCTCGACACAGGCCGGATGGCCAAGGAAAGCCTGTGGGCTGGCGGTGAAGCCGTAAGCGCCCGACTGAAAGATCACCACCAGATCGCCGGGTTGCGCGTCGGCCAGCTCCATCCGGTCGGCCAGCAGATCGAGCGGCGTGCACAGCGGGCCGACGACCGATACCGCCGTCCGGCCGCCCGGGGTCATCCGGTTGCCGATCGCCACCGGATAGTTCTTGCGGATCACCTGGCCGAAATTGCCCGATGCCGATAGATGGTGGTGCAGGCCGCCATCGGCGACCAGGAAGGTGTGGCCACGCGAGACCTTGCGGTCGACGATCCGCGTCACGTAGATCCCCGCCTCGCCGACCAGGTAGCGACCGAGCTCAAGCACCAGCTGCGCTTCCGGCAAGGCCAGCGACGCCCGCTCGACGATGGTCGCCAGCGTCGCGCCGATCGGCGCCAGATCCAGATGCTGTTCGCCGGGAAAGTAGGGAATGCCCAGACCGCCACCGAGATTCAGGAAGCGCACCGGCGACGG
>DPSD01000104.1 GCA_003538495.1 Accumulibacter sp. | reverse complement strand
CGATCTGGCCGGCACGGGGAATTCCGAACAGGCCCTGCGCCCGGAAGTAGGCCTCGAACAGCTCGCAGTCGGCTTCGCTGTGGCCGGTGGTGCGCAGGTAACTGACGGTTTTCTGGTCGACCGGGAAGAAGCCCATCGTCGCCCCGTACTCGGGCGCCATGTTGGCCAGCGTCGCACGGTCGGTCACCGTCAGGGTGCTCGCACCCTCGCCGAAATACTCGACAAAGGTGCCAACCACCTTCTGCCGGCGCAACAACTCGGTCACTGTCAGCACCAGGTCGGTGGCCGTGACGCCCTCGCGCAGGCGCCCGACGAGCTCGACGCCAACCACGTCCGGAGTCAGGAAATAGACCGGCTGACCGAGCATCGCCGCCTCGGCCTCGATGCCGCCGACGCCCCAGCCAACGACGCCAACGGCGTTGATCATCGTCGTATGCGAGTCGGTGCCGACCAGCGTATCGGGAAAGCACAACCGCCCGCCCTCCGTCTCGCGCTGACGGACGCCGCCAAACAGGTGTTCGAGGTTGACCTGGTGGACGATGCCGACGCCAGGCGGCACGACGCGAAAGGTGTCGAAAGCCTGCATGCCCCATTTCATGAACTGGTAGCGCTCGCCGTTGCGCTCGAATTCCTTGCGCATGTTCTGCTGCAGTGCCTGTGGCGTGCCGTAGTAGTCGACCTGCACCGAATGGTCGACGACCAGGTCCACCGGCACCAGCGGTTCGATGCTGCTCGCCTCGCGCCCGCGCGCCTGCGCCGCGTGGCGCATCGCCGCAAGATCGCAAAGCAGCGGCACGCCGGTGAAATCCTGCAGGACAACGCGCGCGACGACGAAGGGGATCTCCTCGCTGCGCGGCGCGCGTGGCTGCCACTGCGCCAGTTCGAGGATGTGCCGTTCGCTGACGCGGTGGCCATCACAATGACGCAGCAGCGCTTCGAGGACGATGCGCAGCGACACTGGCAGGCGAGCGATATTGCCGACCTCGGCGGCGGCCAGCGCCGGCAGCGAATAAAACAGTGCCTCCGGCTGACCAGGGGGATCGAAGCGGGACAGCGTATTGAACGGCGAATGCGGCATGGAAGACCTCCGGGCAGATTGGCGAAACGCGCAACAGTTAAGGAGACATCGGGCGGCGAGGCTCGTTCCCCCGCTGGCCGACGAAGCGCGCCTGACGACCCTGTTACTATAGACGCTAATCGGCCGACTCCGCCGCTTGCTGGCCAGCCGGCGCCAAAGGCCGTTGCCTGCTCACCCGTGTGCCTCCCTACCGGGACCCGCTGGCTCATCTACTCTCACTACCACACCAAGGAGACCCACATGGCAGCAAAGACGATTCTGATGATCACCGGTGACTTCACCGAGGACTACGAAACAATGGTGCCCTTCCAGGCCTTGCAGATGGTCGGCCACAGGGTGCACGCGGTCTGCCCCGGAAAGCAGAGCGGCGAGCAGGTGCGTACCGCAGTGCACGATTTCGAGGGCGACCAGACCTACAGCGAAAAGCCCGGCCACAATTTCACGCTGAATGCCGACTTTGCCGAAGTTCGCGCCGAAGACTACGACGCGCTGGTCATCCCCGGCGGCCGCGCCCCCGAGTACCTGCGGCTCAACCCGGACGTGATCGCCATCGTCCAGCACTTCGCCAACGCCGGCAAGCCGATCGCCGCGATCTGCCACGGCGCGCAACTGCTGGCCGCCGCCGGGGTGCTCTCGGGACGCTCGTGCAGCGCCTATCCCGCATGCGGACCTGAAGTGCAGGCGGCAGGCGGCAAGTATGCAGACATCCCGGTCGACCAGGCGCACGTCGATGGCAACCTGGTCACCGCCCCCGCCTGGCCCGCCCACCCGGACTGGCTGGCGAAGTTCCTGCAGGTTCTCGGAACGCGCATCGAACCCTGAGCGCCGTTGCTGGCAGCCGGCTCATCGCTGCCGCAGCGGCTCCAGGAGCGACGACAGGCCATTGTGGTCGAGCTCGTGCATCAGCGCCAGTAGCTGCCCCAGCTTGCCCGGCGGAAATCCCTGGCGCGCGAACCAGTTCAGGTAATTGCCCGGCAAATCGGCGATCAGGCGGCCTTTGTACTTGCCGTAGGGCATGCTGCTGGTGACCAGCAGCTGCAGATCGTCGGCGTTCATCGTGGCACCGCTTTCAGCGCTTTCACCCCGTTCACCCTGAAATCGGTCGATCGCTCGCCGCCAGCGCCGATGGCGATGGTGGCGAGAATTGCCGTCAGCAGACGCCAGGCATGCCCCACCGAGTCGATCTCGACGCGCTCGCCAGGCGCGTGCGCGTCGCGTATCGTCGGTCCGAACGACAGCATCTCCAGACCCGGGTGACTGGCCGCAATGAGGCCGCATTCGAGGCCGGCGTGGATCACCTGCACCCGGGAGTCCTCGCCGAACTCGCGCTGGTAAACCGACTGGCAGAGCGCCAGCAACGGCGAAACAGGATTCGGCGCCCAGCCCGGATACTCGCCACTTTTCTCGGCGACCGTCCCCGACAGCGCGAAGAGGCTGACAATCTCGTCGGCCAGCTCGCGGCTGCCACTCTCGATCAGCGAGCGGACCATGAAGTCGCAGCTGCCGGCGTGCGGCGTCAGCGCGACCATGCCCAGGTTGTTCGACGTTTCGACGACGCCGGGGACGCTCCGGCTCCAGCGCCGAACGCCGTGCGGCGCGGCGTGCAGCGACGCCAGCCAGACCGCCTGATCGCGGGCCGACAGCACGCGCTCGGCACTCGCGCCGGCGCAATCGATACGCAAGCCCTCATCGACGCCCAGCAACTCCTGGCGCAGCAGCGACTCCCACGCCCTCAGGCTGGAAGGCAAGTGCGCCGCGTCGCCGTCCGGCACGGCCAGCGTTGCCGACGCTTCCCTGGGCAGCGCATTGCGCGCCGAGCCGCCGGTGAGTTCCACCAGGCGCAGCGTGCATCGGCGCTCGAGGTCGCGCAGGACGCGCACCAGCAGCTTGATGGCGTTGCCGCGCTGCACGTGGATGTCGACGCCGGAATGGCCGCCACGCAAGCCGCGCAGATCGATCCGGCGGACCGTGAAGGCGGCTGGCAGAGGTTCCGGCGTGCTGTCCCGGCGCACGACGACATCGAGTCCGCCTGCGCAACCCACGAAAAACTCGCCCCATTCCTCGGTATCGAGATTGAGCAGCAGGCGGCCGTGCAGCAGCCCGGGCTGCAGGCCGCGCGCGCCACCCATGCCGGCTTCCTCGTCTACGGTCAGCAAGGCTTCGATCGGGCCATGGATCAGCGACCCATCCTCGAGAACGGCCAGGATCAGGGCGACGCCGACACCGTTGTCGGCACCGAGCGTCGTCTCGTCGGCGACCAGCCAGCCGTCACGACGAAGCGGCCGGACCGGGTCGCGGGAAAAATCGTGCGCTGTGGTCCGGTCGTTCTGCCAATCCTGCTGGCAAACCATATCGAGGTGAGCCTGCAGAACGACTCCGGGCGTGTCCTGCATGCCGGCGCTGGCCGCCTTGCTGATCAGCAGGTTGCCCGCCGCATCGACCTTCGCCGACAGTCCCCTGGCCAGCGCCCACTGCCGCAGATGGTCGCGCAGCGGCCCTTCCGCCTTCGACTGGCGTGGAATGCGGCAGAGCGTCGCGAAGTGCTCCCAGACGGCTGCCGGCTGCAGGTCGGAGAAGACCGGGTCGATACGGGCTTGCGGCATGTTGTCCATGGCAGTTGGACGGATGGTTGGACGAAGCCGCTACGCGGAGGAAACCCCGGTGCTGTCGTCGTGTTGAAGTCAAGATGTTACCTTGCCCCTCATCGGAGCGATATTCATAACGAATGCGAGGTTACCGCAAGATGGAAGACAT
>DPSD01000094.1:533-4163 GCA_003538495.1 Accumulibacter sp. | reverse complement strand
GATCAAGAGCATGACTCGTTGCGAGTTGCAGGTCCTGCTGAAGGACATTATTCAGCTGCTGGCTGTGTCGAAGTCATAGTCGTAGTCGATGGTCAGCGGCGCGTGATCGCTGAAGCGCTGTTCCTTGAAAACCGCTGCGCTTCTGGCCCGGGCGGCAATGGCGGGTGTTGCCAGTTGGTAGTCGATCCGCCAGCCGACGTTCTTCGTCCACGCCTGGCCGCGATTTGACCACCAGGTATAAGCGTCGTCGGTACTGGTCGGGTGCAGGTGGCGGAAGACGTCGCACCATCCGCCCTGGTCGAGCAATCGGCTGACCCACGCGCGCTCCTCGGGCAGGAAGCCTGAGTTGTTGCGGTTGCCGCGCCAGTTTCTGAGATCAATTTCCCGATGGGCGATATTCCAGTCGCCACCGACGACGACGTCTCGCCCGCTTGATGCGAGCTCAACGAGCTGCGGGTAGATGAACGCCATGAAGCGGAATTTGGCCTCCTGGCGTTGTTCGGAGCTGGATCCCGAGGGCTGGTACAGCGAGAGCACCGACAGGCGGCCGAAATCGGCACGCAGAAAACGTCCCTCGACGTCGAACTCGGCACTTCCGAGCAGATCGATGACCCTGTCGGGTTTCTTGCGGCACCAGAGGCCGACGCCGCTATAGCCCTTCTGCGCTGCGCAATGGTAGTAGGCGTCGAAGCCATCCGGCGCCTTCATTTCCTCGCTGAGGTCTGCGTGCTGGGCTTTCAGCTCCTGCACGCAGATGAAGTCCGCATTCTGGGCGGTGGCCCAGGGCAGCAGGCCCTTGCGCCAGGCCGAGCGAATGCCGTTGAGGTTCAGGGTAATGATGCGTAACATAGGGCACCGGGCCGGAAGCGGCCTTGTTCCAGAAAAAGGCTTTATGGACTTTCGTCAGGAATTCATCGAGTTTGCCGTCAGGCAGGAGGTTCTGCGTTTTGGTGAGTTCACGACCAAGGCCGGGCGGCAGTCGCCGTATTTCTTCAATTCCGGTTTGTTCAACAACGGTGCCGCGTTGGCTCGCCTGGCGGAATTCTACGCGAAGGCGATCACCAGCAGCGGTGTCGCCGTCGACGCGCTGTTCGGACCGGCCTACAAGGGCATCCCGCTGGTCGCGGTGGTCGCCGTCGCGCTGGCACAGGCAGGATTGAATCTGCCGTTCTCGTTCAATCGCAAGGAGACCAAGGATCACGGCGAAGGTGGCTGTATTGTCGGCGCTCCGCTGGCCGGCAGGGTGCTGATTGTTGACGACGTGATTTCAGCCGGGACGTCGGTGCGCGAGTCGGTCGAACTGATTCGTGCCGCCGGGGCAACGCCCTGCGGGGTGGTCATCGCACTCGACCGAATGGAACGGGGCCGCGGCGAATTGTCCGCGGTGCAGGAAGTCAGGCGCGATTACGGGATTCCGGTGGTCGCCGTGGCCAGCCTCGACGACCTGTTGGCTTTCCTTCATGGCCGCCCGGATTTCAGCCATAACGAAGCGGCCGTAGCGAGCTATCGGCAGGAATATGGCATTGCGCGCGGCGATTAGGCTCGTGCTGCAACTGCTGCTGGTGACGGGCGTCGGTTCGGGTATCGCCGCACCGCGCATCTTTTGCTGCCACGACGAATCGGGCAAGCAGGTTTGTGGCGACATCTTGCCGTCAGCGTGCTATGGGCGCGCCTATCGAGAGCTCGGTCAGTCGGGACGGACTTCAAGAGTGGTCGAGGCACCGCTCAGCGCCGACGAGCGTGCGGCGAAGGCGGCTGCGGAACGGCGGCGTCAGGAGCAGGAGCGCGTGCTGAGCGAGCAGCGGCGAAAGGATCAGGCGCTGCTCAATACCTATGGTAGTGAGAAAGATATCGAAGTGATGCGCAGTCGCGCCCAGAGCGATCTCGCGGCATCGGTCCAGGCCGCCGAGGAGCGCATCGCTGAAATACGCAAACACCGAAAAAAGTACGAGAACGAGGCCGAGTTCTACAAGAACCGGCCGTTGCCCGCGGAGGTCGCCAAGGGCTTGCGCGATGCCGACTACGAGATCCGGGCGCAGGAGTCGGTGATCGAGTCCAAGCGCAAGGACATGGAGGCGACCCGGCTCAAGTACGACGAGGATCTGCGCCGCTTCATCGATATCTCGAAGCGCGCTTCAGAGCGTCGCTGAGACGATGGCAGCGGCCACCGCCGGCGCCACGCCTGCACGTTGGCTGCCGTTGGCCTTCAGCCGAGTTTCTTGCGGAGCAGTTCGCTGACTTGTTGCGGGTTGGCCTTGCCCCGGGTCCGCTTCATCGCCTGACCGACCAGGGCGTTGAAGGCCTTTTCCTTGCCGGCCCGGAACTCGGCGACCATCGCTGCATTGTCGGCGAGCAGTTCGTCAAGGGTGGTCTCCAGAGCGTTGCTGTCGGTGATCTGCTGCCAGCCGTGTCTGGCGATGATCTCGTCAGCCGATGTGCCCTCGCCGTTCCACAGCGAATCGAATACCTTCCTGGCAATAGTGGTCGAGATCGTGGCGTCGCCGACGCGGGCGACGATGCCGCCGAGTTGCTCGGCCGATACCGGCGACTGACCAATTTCCCGGTCGTCCTTGTTCAGGCGGGCGGTCAGGTCGACCATCACCCAGTTGGCGCAGGCCTTGGCGTTTGACCTGCCGGCCGCCGCTACGCTCGCTTCGTAGTAGGCCACCAGTTCGAGCGAACTGGTCAGGAGCTTCGCATCGTAGGCCGAGAGTCCGTACTCGGCAAGCAGGCGCTCGCGCTTGGCTGCGGGCAGTTCGGGCATCTGCGCCGCGACCCGCTCGACCCACTGCCGATCGATCAGCAGCGGCAGCAGGTCGGGGTCGGGGAAGTAGCGGTAGTCGTGGGCGTCTTCCTTCGAGCGCATGGCGCGCGTTTCGCCGGTCGCGGCGTCGAACAGGACCGTCGCCTGTTCGACCGTACCACCGTCTTCGAGGGTGGCGATCTGCCACGACACCTCGTAGTCGATCGCCTGCTGCATGAAGCGAAACGAGTTCAGGTTCTTGATTTCGCGCCGAGTCCCGAGCGCTGCCTGGCCGACCCGGCGTACCGAGACGTTGGCGTCACAGCGGAACGATCCCTCCTGCATGTTGCCGTCGCAGATGCCGATCCAGCGCAGCAGCGCGTGCAAGGCCCGCGCGTAAGCCACCGCCTCCGCGGCAGAACGCATGTCGGGCTCGGTGACGATCTCCAGCAGGGGTGTTCCGGCGCGGTTGAGGTCGATCCCCGAGCGTCCGTGGAAATGGTGGCCGAGGCCGTCGTGCAGCGATTTGCCGGCGTCTTCCTCGAGGTGGGCGCGGGTAAGCTTCACCTCTTTCTCACTGTCGCCGAGCTGAATCGCCAGTTTGCCGCCAAGCACTACCGGCAACTCGTACTGGCTGATCTGATAACCCTTGGGGAGGTCCGGGTAGAAGTAGTTCTTGCGTGCGAAAACCGATCGCGGTGCGATCGTCGCGCCGACCGCCAGCCCAAACCGGATTGCGCATTCCACGGCGCCCTTGTTGAGTACCGGCAGAACGCCGGGCAGGGCGATATCGACGGCGTTGGCCTGGACGTTGGGCGCCGCACCGAAAGCCGTCGAACTGCCGGAAAAAATCTTCGCCTGCGTCGACAACTGCGCGTGCGTTTCGA
>DPSD01000094.1:0-205 GCA_003538495.1 Accumulibacter sp. | reverse complement strand
GCCGATACCGCGCCAGCGCGGGTACGGTCCGGTCATCAGGCGAACCCGCCCGGCTGCTGCAGATGCCACGAACTGGTCTGCTGGTAGCGGTGGGCGACGTTCAGCAGCCTGGTCTCGGTGAAATAGTCGCCGATCAGCTGCAGGCCAGCCGGCAGGCCGCCGGCAAATCCACAGGGGATCGAGATCGCGCGGCATCCGGGTCACC
>DPSD01000092.1 GCA_003538495.1 Accumulibacter sp. | reverse complement strand
CGGTTCTTCAACATCGTTGAATCGAGAGATTCAATGATGTAACGGCGGTGAAATGCCCCGCGCTGGGCCAAGAGAATTTCGATGTACGTTTCGAAATCCGAAAGCCCCATTTTCGACAAGGCGGTCGTTTCCTCATCCCAACCGCCGGCATCATCCCTCAGCGAATCCAGGAGATTCGCGAGACGGCCACTGAAGAATTTCTCACGCTCTTCCCGGTAAGGCTCGGCCTGCAGAGCAAACAGTTCACCCACCGAGAAGTGCCTGTTCAGACCCCGAATCAGTTTGTTGCGTGCCACGAGATAGTCGGCGAACTCATCCAGATTTTTCGCGGCAAAGTACGCCCGGACAAAGGACGGAATCCTTCGGTAGCAAGCATCGGCAGAGCGCTCGGCAATCGCCACCGTCGCCGATTCGGCGCTGCCTGTCAGGTCCACGAACAAACCTGGCCGGTGAGGACAGTCGCCCTGGGGTTCTCGCAACTGCCGAGGCTTCATCGGACAGGCCGACTCCGAACACAGCGGATTCGCGTTCTGCAAGCGTTGCCAGGCAGGCAGCAATTTAAGCAGACGCAGGTGATAGAGAGCGAGGTGAAAAGACAGCAGCAGCTTCAGGTAATCCACCATGACCGCGCGCGGCATGAACGGCCGGTAGAACAGCAGACGCTGGATGTCTTCGGCCAACAGGTTTGATGATCAACTCGCTGGCAATGGCATCGGTCCCCTGACCGACAAAACGCAGCGCCAGCCCGGTCGGCAGATGTTCGACAAATCGCTCTTCGGAGGTCCCCATCCCCTGCGCTTGCACTTCCAGGTCGAAGCGCTCGGCCGGGAAAAGTCGGTAGCTACGTACCGTGCCACTCTCGACCTGTCGCAACTGCAGGGCGAGATGACCGCCCAGTCGAGCGGGACGCTGCAGGCCCTCGCCCCGATTGATGGCATGCAACAGTTCGGCAATCAAGGGCGCAGCGGGCTCGGTGCCGCGGACGATGTCCGCCATCCGCTTCGCGGAGCGATAAGGCAGCATTCTTTCCCAGCCGAGGTCTCGTCGCTCGAAAAAATATCGGCGCCGCGCCATCGCTACGTACTCGCGATGGGGCTGGGCCCGCTGGCGTACCGACGCCCCGGACACGCCACGCGGCAATTCTTCGAACAAGCGCTTCAATACCTCCTGGTCGAAATTGCCCCGTTGCTCGAAACGGAACAGCGCGCGGTCATCGGGTCGCACAAAATCGAGGCTGCGATCGAAGCGCGGATCCTCCTGCCGGCCGACATCGACCTCGGCCAGCAGCGACACCAGTCGATCCCCATTCGGCTGGCCGCCACCCAGCCAACTGTTGAAGTAATAACTGCGGGCGATGTCGCCATGCTGACCGCTGGCATACAGCGCATGCATCTCGGCGCAGTCCCGGTTGCCGATCAGCATGAACGACAGCGCTGAACGCAGGTCGCGCATGGTGATGTGCAAGCGCCCGCGCAGGTGCGTCATGGTGTAAAGCATTTTGAGCCGTTCGATCAGCCGCGGGCCAGCCGTCTCATCCTGGAAGCTGCGCGCGTTGTGCAGCGCGTAGCACGTCGCCTGCAGATCGCACTGCTCGCAGGCCGACCAGTGCTGAGTTTCCGTCATCCGCTGCAGCGTGCGCTCGAGAATTGAACCGCAGGCCGTATCGGCCACCACACTGCGCAAGTTGAGATTGACCACCACCACGCCGGATTCCGCCTGTCCGGTCGCAAAACCCCGCCGAACCAGCGCACTCAGTGCGCTGAAATCAGGTTCGTGGGCAGCCAGAAAATCCACTAGCCGCCCCTCGTTGATGGCGATCAGTCGCGTTTCGTCGGTCCGCCAGTGGGTGGGATCCCGACCGGCAAAGGGCGCGAGAAAATCGACCAGCACCTGGTTGTTGTCCTTCTCGCCTTCATCCTGACTGCCGTCATAGTTGATCAGGTAGCGGCGACCGGCAAGCTCGATGCGGCTGCCGTTGGGCAGACCACGATCCACCGCACCGCCGCGTGCTTCAACATCCTTCTCCAGTCGTTGCAGAAACGCCGTCTTGCCATCGCCTGCATTGCCGGTGATCAGCACCAGACGGAACTCGCCGGCCAGCACCGCCGGCAACAGTGCCCGGTCGAGGGCGGTATCGACATAGGCCGCGTGTCCCAGGGCATCCATGCCGCGCGTACCCGCATTGCTGCGTCGGCTCTGGCTATAGAGCGTGATCAGGTGTGAGACGAAGGGGTTGCTGTTCGAGGTCTCTCCCGGTCCACCCGAGGTCGTGGCCACATTCACCGGCGCCATGCCCGGAACCCGGCGCCGAGCGTGACGCACCTGGCGCAGCGCGTCGCCGAACTCGATCGCCGAGCCAAAGCGCTCGGCACGACGCGGCGCAATCGACTTGAGCAGTACGGTCACCAGATCCGGCGCCAGGTCGGAAAAGCCGGAAAACTCGCGCGGATCGGGTGCCGGTCGGTTCGCTGGCGGCTCGCTCGTTTCCCAGGGATAACGAGCGGTCAGCGCCTCGTAGAGCGTCAGGCCGAGCGCATAGAGATCGCGATCGGCGCGCTCGCCGTTATGCGGGATGACCTCCGGGTCAAAATCCGGGGGCAAGTAGCGGCGCGAGCCGCCGCCGCGTGCGTCACGGTTGTCGGCGCGCACCGAGACGTTGAAGTCGATGATCTTCGCCCCCTTCTGCGTCCACAACAGATTGCGCGGCTTGATGTCGCAGTGGTGAAAGCCATGAGCGTGCAGGTGGGCCAGCCCATCGATCACCTGTTTGCCGAGTTCGAGCGCATCGTCCGGCGCCAGCAGATGCTGCTGGATCATGTCGGCCACGTCGGCGCCTTCGACGTACTCGAAGACGAGAAAGGGAACATCGCTGCCGGGCAGCACCTCACCGTAGAGCACCCGCACCACATACGGATGCTCCGGAATCTGCACCAGATTGCGGTATTCCTTTTTCAGGCGCTCGTACGTGGAATGGCGATCGTGGAGAATCAG
>DPSD01000340.1 GCA_003538495.1 Accumulibacter sp. | reverse complement strand
TCAAGCTGCTCAACGTCTGCCGGATGCGCAACACGCCGATCATCACCTTCGTCAACAAGCTCGACCGCGAGGTCCGCGAGCCCTTCGAGCTGCTCGAGGAAATCGAGTCGGTGCTGGGCATCGAGTGCGCGCCAATCACCTGGCCGATCGGCATGGGCAAGACCTTTCGCGGCGTCTATCACCTGCTCGACGATCGCCTGCTGCACTTCGCCGCCGGCCAGGAGCGGCGCAGTGAATCGGAGCGGCTCGACGGTCTGGACAACCCGCTGCTCGACGCGCAATTTCCCGGCGAGGTCGGCAAGTTGCGCGAGGATGTCGACCTGATCCAGGGCGCCAGTGGCCCGTTCGATCTGGTCGGCTTTCTCGCTGGCCGCCAATCGCCGGTATTCTTCGGCTCGGCAATCAACAACTTCGGCGTTCAGGAAATCCTGCAGGCGCTGCTCGACTGGGCACCGCAGCCGCAGGAACGCGACGGCGGCACGCGCCTGATTCAGCCCGGCGAAAAGGCATTCACCGGTTTCGTGTTCAAGATCCAGGCCAACATGGACCCCAAGCACCGCGACCGGATCGCGTTCTTTCGCGTCTGCTCGGGCCGCTACAGCCCGGGAATGAAAGTCAGGCACGTGCGTCTCGATCGCGAGATCAAGCTGGCCAACGTGCTGACCTTCATGGCCAACGAGCGCCTGCTGATGGAGGACGCGGTGGCCGGCGACATCATCGGCATCCACAACCACGGCAACCTGCACATCGGCGACTGCCTGAGCGAAGGTGAAACGCTGGCCTTCAAGGGCATTCCCTACTTCTCGCCGGAGCTGTTCCGGGTGGCTCGGCTGCGCGACCCGCTGAAGAGCAAGCAGCTGCAGAAGGGCCTGCAGGAGCTTGGCGAAGAGGGCGCGATCCAGGTCTTCGAGAATCTGGGCAGCGGCGCGCTGCTGCTCGGCGCGGTCGGCACGCTGCAATTCGAGGTTGTCGCGCAGCGCCTGCAGACCGAATACAAGGTCGATGCGATCTTCGAGTCGGCGGACATCTACACCGCGCGCTGGCTGACGTTTCCAGATGACACCACCCGGCGCGGTTTCGAGCGCGAGCAAATGCACCGCATGGCCAAAGACGTTGATGGCAACCCGGTGTACCTGGCGAGCACGCGCTACAACCTTGAAGTGACCAGCGAGAAGTGGCCGCGGGTCGCCTTCCACGACTCGCGCGAACACGGCCAATTGCTGGCCTGAGCGGGCGACGGAAAGTGGCCGGTCGCGGCGAATGGCCAAACCGGCCATGCCGCTGAAGCCTGACGCCGCCTGGCTAGCACAACGGCTCCGACGACTGAACCGCAGCCCCCGCACCCACCCCCCACAGACGGAGCTACTGACCTAATGGCCCAGGTTTCCGATACCTTGCAGACCTTGAGTCTTCTCGAAGCGCGCATCCTCGGTGTGCTGATCGAGAAGGAAAAAACCACTCCCGACGCCTATCCGCTGACGCTGCACGGACTGTGCGCCGGCTGCAACCAGAAATCGGCGCGCGAGCCGGCGATCAGCGTTGGCGAAAGCGAGGTGCAGACCGCACTCGAGGACCTGCGCGGCCGCGTCCTGGTCATCGAAACCTACGGCGCTTCCGGCCGCGTGCTGCGTTACGCGCAGAATTTCGCCCGGGTCTATGGCGTGCCAGCGGCGGCTGTGGCGCTGCTCGCCGTCCTGATGTTGCGTGGACCGCAAACCGTCAGTGAGTTGCGCGCCAACAGCGAACGCCTGTACCGCTTTGACGATTCCTCGTCGGTTGAAGCGTTTCTGGAAGAACTGGCCGCGCGCGCCAGCGGCGCTCTGGTGACCCGTCTGCCCAGGCAGGCCGGAGCGCGCGAACATCGCTGGGCGCACCTTCTTTGCGGCGCCCCCGCGGCTGCGGCCGAAAAAGACGCGCCGCTGCCGGGAATAGACGGCGAGCACCGCCAACTCGAAGAGAGAGTCACCCGGCTGGAGTGTGAAGTGGCCGAGTTGCGGGCAGCCGTCAAGGCGCTTGCTGGTGCGCCGGGCGACTCCCCACCGCCGGCGGACGGATGATTCATTCCGGCGCCGCCGCACTTCAGGCCTCGTCCACCATGTTCCGGTCGAAGTGGCGGCCGCGACCGGCGAGATGGAACGACGTAGACCGAGCTGTCGCTGGCCGCTCGGCTGTTGTTTCAACTACTATACTGACAGCAGACTTGCGATGCTGGCCGGGAGGAGCACGATAAACGCTTCGCGACCGACGGTCCGGAAAGCCACGTCGCCAAGCTCATCGACAGCGAAAGCGGTTCGCAAGCCCTTTTCTTGGAGCGGTTCCCTGCAACACCTGAAAGGAGAGGAACATGTACATGTCGCTGATCGTTGCCGTCACGCTGTCCCTGGCCGCGAATGTTGCCCTGGCTGAAACTGCCAGCAAGAAAAGCACCGCTGCCGAGACCCAGGACCTGCAGTGGAACGTGCAGAACGCCGAGACGATCCAGGCCCTGAGGCTGAAGGGTGATGTCAAGGCCGGCGAGGAGGACTACCGGGCCTACTGCGAGTCCTGCCACCTGCCGACCGGCGGCGGCACGCCGGACGGCAGCATTCCGCAGTTGGCGGGACAGCACGCGACCGTGATCATCAAGCAGTTGGCCGACATTCGATCTGGCTTGCGAGACAACCCGGCGATGTATCCGTTCGCCACCAGGCTCCCTGATGCGCAGTCTCTGGCAGACGTCGCCGCGTATATCGGCACGCTCTGCGTTCCACGCGACTCCGCGAAGTATGAAGCCCCCGATGGCCCCAAGCTGGTCGCCTATGGCAAGGTACTTTACGACAAGGAATGTGCCCAATGCCACCAGCCCAACGGCGACGGCGTCAAGGAGAAGTCTTACCCGGTGATTGCAGGCCAGCACTACCCGTACCTGCTGCGTCAGATGATAGCCATCCGTGATGGCAAGCGTGGCAATACCCACCCGGACATGAGGCGGGCCATCGCCAGGTACGACAATGCCCAGTTGGCCGCGATCGCCGCCTACCAGGCCATGCTGTCCACCCAGGTCCGGAAATGGACAATCGAGCCGCGCTACTGCAAGCCATCATGAACGGCGGCGCAGTCACCAGCCACCGAGCAACGCTTTCTCGGCCCAGAACAGTCCGGTGATCGTCTTCGCGTCGGTGATCTCGCCGCTTCTCACTGCCGTCAGCGCGTCCGCCAGCGAGAGGCTGAGAACGTCGAGAAATTCGCCACGGTCCAGATTGGGAGCCGCTTCGCGGCGCAACCCGCGGGCAAGAAAGATCTCGATCCGCTCGTCGGAATAGCCGACGCACGGGTGCATCACGCCGAGGTAGCGCCACTCGCTGGCCAGGTGGCCGGTCTCTTCGAGCAGCTCACGGGTGCCGGTATCCAGGATCTTCTCGCCCGGGTCGATCTTGCCGGCAGGCAACTCGAGAATGGTGCGACGCAGCGGATAGCGATGCTGGCGGACGAACAGCAGGTGGCCGTCGTCGAGCTGCGCGATGACCACCACTGCGCCCTGATGCTTGACGTATTCGCGCTGGCAGTCGCCGCCGTCCGGCAGGCGCACCCGGTCAAGGCGCACGTCGAGCAGCTTGCCGCGAAACACCTGCGTGCTCTCGAGCTGCTCCTCACGCAGGTGTGGATAATCGTCTTCCATTCGCTAGCTCCCAATGAAAACGCCCCGTCTGGCGGGGCGTTTCGGTCAACGGCCGGTCAGAGCGAGCGCAGCAGCGTGAAAGCACACAGCGACATCAGCGCCTGGGGAAAGATCCCGAGCAGGGCGACGGCCAGGCCGTTGGCGGACATCAGCAGCTTCATGTCCATCGGTGCCTCGATCCGCGCGGTATTGGTCGGCTGATCGAAGTACATCAGCTTGACCACCCGCAAGTAGTAGAAACAACCGATCAGCGAAAACAGCACGGCGGTGACCGCCAGCCACAGGTAGCCAGCGGCGACAACCGCCTGCAGGACCGAGAACTTGGCAAAGAAGCCGACGAAGAACGGCACCCCGGCCATCGAGAACATCATCATCATCATCACCGCGGCGAACCACGGGCTGCGCTTGTTGAGTCCCTTGAAGTCGTCGAGTTCGTCCGACTCCAGACCACCGCGCGCCAGCAACAGAATCATGCCGAAGGTGCCGGCACTGGTCAGCACGTAGGTGATGACATAGAACATCGACGAGCTGTAGGCGTTGAGCGCAAAGCGCGCGTCGCCATCGACGATCCCGGTCACCAGGCCCAGCAGCATGAAGCCCATGTGCGAGATCGCCGAATACGCCAGCATCCGCTTCAGGTTGCTCTGGGCGATGGCGGCGATGTTGCCGATCGCCATCGACAGCACCGACAGCAGGATCAACATCGTCTGCCAGTCGTGGGCGAGGACGATCAGGCCATTGACCAGCATCCGGATGACGATCGCGAAGGCCGCCAGCTTTGGTGCGGTGGCAATGAGCAGGGTGACTGCCGTCGGAGCACCGTGGTAGACGTCTGGAATCCACATGTGGAAGGGGACCACGCCGAGCTTGAAGGCGATACCCGAGACCAGGAAGACCAGGCCGAAAATCAGAATCGTCTTGTTCGCCTGCCCCATGTACAGGCGTTCGGCAACCGCCGTGATCTCCAGCGTACCGGTCGCTCCGTAGATCATCGACATGCCGTACAGCAGGAGACCGGAAGCCAGCGCCCCGAGCACGAAGTACTTCATCGCCGCTTCGGTCGCCGGCACCGAATCACGGTTCATCGCCACCAGCGCGTAGAGCGACAGCGACAGCAGTTCAAGACCCACGTAGACGGTCAGGAAGTGGTTCGCCGAAATCATCACCATCATGCCGAGGGTGGCAAACAGCACCAGAACGTAATACTCGCCCCTGGCCATCTGCTCGCGCTCGAGAATATAGCCGCGCGAATAGAACAGGACGACGATCACCGTCAGATAGAGCAGCAGTTTCAGCAGGTCGCCCATCAGGTCGGCGACGTACATGTTGCTGAAGGTGTAGCTGATCTCGCCGGAACTGGTGGCGAAGGTGACCACCGCGGCGCCAACCAGCGTCAGTTGCGTGGCGACGAAGATGACCGTTCGCTGCCTGTCCTTCACGAAGAGATCGAAGATCAGGATCATGCAGGCCATCGCCAACATGAAGATCTCCGCACTCGCGAGGCGGAGGTCAGGGGTCTGAAACTGCATTTCGGCAAGAGTCATAGCGGCTACCAATTATTGGATCTTGCTCAGAGCGACGTGACGCAGGAGCTCGTTGACCGAGCTGTGCATGACTTCAGTAAAGGGTTGCGGATAGAGACCCATGCCCAGCGCGCCAACGGCAAACAGCACGAAAATCAGGAATTCGCGCCCGTTGATGTCGGTGAGCTCGGCCACGTGGTGGTTGGCAACCGCGCCAAAGATCACGCGCTTGTACATCCACAAGGTATAGGCCGCGCCAACTATCATCGTCGAGGCCGCAGCGACCGCTACCCAGAAGTTGTAGTCTACGGCGGCCAGGATGACCATGAATTCGCCGACGAAGCCAGAGGTGGCCGGCAAGCCGGCATTGGCCATGGCAAAGAGCATGAAGAACGCGGCGAACTTGGGCATGGTGTTCACCACCCCGCCATAGTCGGCAATCTGCCGCGAGTGGGCGCGGTCGTACATCACGCCGATCGAGAAGAACATCGCGCCGGAAACGAAGCCATGCGAGATCATCTGGACCAGCGCGCCTTCGATGCCCAGCGCGCTGAACATGAAGAAGCCGAGCGTGACGAAGCCCATGTGGGCAATCGACGAGTAAGCCACCAGCTTCTTCATGTCGGCCTGCACCAGCGCGACGAAGCCGATGTAGATGATGGCGATCAACGACAGGGCGATGACCAGTCCCGAAAGCTCATGCGAAGCATCCGGCGCGATCGGCAACGAAAACCGCAGAAAGCCGTAGGCGCCCAGCTTCAGGGCGATCGCCGCCAGGACGATCGAACCACCGGTCGGCGCCTCGACGTGCGCGTCCGGCAACCACGTATGCACCGGCCACATCGGCACCTTGACCGCGAAAGCGACCAGGAAGGCCAGGAACAGCCAGGTCTGCGCGGTCATGCCGAGCGGCATCTGGTGCCAGTCGAGAATCGAAAAGCTGCCACCCGACTCGATGAACATGTAGAGCAGCGCGATCAGGAACAGCAGCGAACCCATCAGTGTAAACAGGAAGAACTTGAACGCCGCATAAACGCGGTTGGCGCCACCCCAGATGCCGATGATCAGGTACAGCGGGATCAGCGACGACTCGAAGAAGACGTAGAACAGGACCCCGTCCAAGGCCGAGAAAATCCCGTTCAGCAAGCCGGACATGATCAGGAAACCGGCGTTGTACTGCGCCACCCGGCTATCGATGACCTGCCAGCCGGCGAGGACGACGGTGATCGTGATGAAGCTGTTGAGCAGCACGAAGGGCATCGAGATGCCATCGACGCCGAGGTGGTAATTGACGTTGAAACGTGGAATCCAGCTGCGGAGTTCGACGAACTGCATCGCCGGGGTGTGCAGATCGAAGCCCGTATAAAGCGGGATGGTCACCAGCAGGCCCGCGACGGCGCCAATCAGGGCGAGCATCCGGGCGAGTGGTGCGTTGCGATCGGAGCCGGTCGCCAGGACAACAAAGCCGGCGAGGATCGGTACCCAGATGGCAAGAGAGAGAA
>DPSD01000505.1:4989-5635 GCA_003538495.1 Accumulibacter sp. | reverse complement strand
GCCGGCCTGCCGTCGCCTGCCCCCGGGCCCCGCCTTCGGCGTGTGCCCGGCTCCCTGGCAAACGTTTTTGGCGCAGCTCTCGGGCGCCGATCTGTCCGGCAAAGTGGCGGCGATCTACGGCGTCGGCGACCAGAAGCACTACCCCGGTGCATTCGTCAACGCCATCGCCGTCATTCAGGGCGCGCTGCTGGCGGGCGGCGCGCGCGTCGTCGGTCGCTGGCCGACCGCCGGCTACGATTTCACCGCCTCAAAGGCCGTGGACCGCGGACAATTCGTCGGGCTGGCCCTTGACCAGGTCAACCAGCCGGGGTTGACCGGACAACGCGTGGAAAGCTGGCTCGCGCAAATCCGCGGCGAGCTGCTGCGGTGACCCACTTGTTGCCGCTGCTCGTCTCGCTGCGGACGCGCAGATTCCGCCGCAATCGGCGAAGGAAGGCCACGCGCGCAGCGGCAGTCGCTTTACCTACGCCACCGGTCGCCTCGCACTGTGCTCTGCAGAACGGGAGAGGGTCGATGGCCGGGGTGAAGTATTGAGGCATCGATCGCCCCGCCAGCATGCACCTGCCCATCCGCCAGGACGCGGTGCTGCTCAACGCCAGCGGCGACAAAGCCGCGGTCGGCGCACTGCTCGCGTACCTGAAGGGCG
>DPSD01000505.1:0-4643 GCA_003538495.1 Accumulibacter sp. | reverse complement strand
CGGCGCCATCGTCGCGCCGCCGCTGGTGCTGCCGCCGACCGTCCTCGGTTTCTACCTGCTGCTCGCGTTGGGGCCGCACGGGCCGGTCGGGCGCTTCACCGAGTCGCTCGGCATCGGCCTGCCTCCATTCACCTTTACCGGCCTGGTCATCGGCTCGGTGTTCTACTCGCTGCCCTTCGTCGTGCAACCGATCCAGAACGTTTTCGAAGCCATCGGCGCGCGCCCGCTGGAAGCTGCGACGCTGCGCACCAGCCCGCGCGATGCCTTCTGGTCGGTCGCCTTGCCGCTCGCCCGGCCGGGCATCGTCACCGGTGCCATCGTCGACGTCGCCGGTGAACCGCTGCTCGCCCGCATCACCCGGCGTTCGGCCGACAAGCTCGGAATCGGCCCCGCCCTGGCGCTGCAGGCACAGATCAAGGCCGTCGCGCTGCTCGCATGAAGCGGCCACGGGAGGACCCGGACCGGGCAGGAAACGACGCGCCAGCACGGTGCAGGAATGCCGCTTCCAGGCCCGCGATGCACCGCCTTATGGCGCTGTTGGCGACACCTTAAGGCCCCGAAAATAATTCGCCAATAAAAGCAGCGGCGTATGAAGCGAGGCGAGCGCTGCCAAGCGCAGCATGATTCTTGCTTACGGTAGGACATCCCGTATCCGAAACTCACGCCAATGAACAATGTTTATCGCCTCGAACGCTCCTCGACCGTCGAGCAACTGCCGCCCGAGGGAACGCGGCGAGTCATCGAGGATGAAGAACGAGTGCTCTACAACGATTACTGGATCAAGACCTATCCGGTGCCGGCCGATTCGTTGCAGGGCAAGAAATCGCTGATCGAGGCACTCGCCCGGCGGCTGTTCAATCACACCGAGCACGGACTCAACATTCCGGGCTGCCGACTCGGCGAAGCGCGGCAGTGTTACGAGTCCGAAAGCGACCCGGCGCGGCGGCGGGTCAAGGCCGGCATGCTGGCGGGCGCGCTGTTCAACAGGGCAGTCGACATCTTCAGACGGCTGGTCGAGTTACAGGCCGATGGCATCGAGATTCGCAGCGACAACGCGCTGATGCGCGAATGCGGTCAGTGCCTGCTCGAGGCCATGGAACTCGGCCGCTTCGTCCTGCACCGCAGCGGCGAGGAGGGAATCGACGAATTGTGGGGCGAACCCTTCCGCGCCTTCTCGATCGCGATCGAGGATTTCTACGAGAGCCGCTACATCAAGATCGGCCAGTGCATGCGCGACATCGACCTGATCGCCGCGGCGATGACCAGCAACTTCAGCTGCATTCCCACTTTCGAGGCGGTCGCAGCGCCGATTCAGGACTTCGCCAACGCGGCCAAGGTCAAGACCGAAACATTACGCACCGATCCGGGCATCTTCGACGTCTGGTCGCACCTGGTCACCGCCGGCGAGCGCCTGGCCAACTTCACGCCGCAAGCGACGGCGGAAGCGGGCGAAAGGCGCCCCGGCAGCCCGCTGCACAGCATTTCGGACGGCTTGCAGCTGCTGCGCAACGGCCGCGATCTGGTGTTTTACATCGCGCGCGCACGCACACCGATGGCCAAGAGCACGCGCGAATACATCGAGCGCTGCGAGGCCTACCTGACGACCGGCCGGGCACTCTTCATGCCGGCACCGCTGCCAGCTTGAGCCGAGCCTGCCTCCCCGGCGGCCGAAACGGGGTTCGCCACAGACCTCGGTCCCTTCGTGTCACCAGGCAGGCGTCGACCATCAGCGGTGACTCGACTACCAAGCAAAGACCCGCCATAGGCGGGCCTTTGCTTCTTTTTCGTCAGCAGGCCCGGGGGTGGGAGCCTTGCATACCCACTTTCGGTGGAAAGTGTTTCCTCGGCGAACGGCAGCCGGGTGGGCCTGGGTTCTGGCAGCGGGTGGCTGCACTTGTTCGCGTTGGTCAGATGGCGCTATTAGACGGGAACGTTTGGCATCTGCAAAACATTGAATGGAGATAGTCGTATCTCGAATCACGATTGAACGCGTACCATCGCGTCACCATGGAACTTCGCCAGTTGCGCTATTTCGCGGCCATTGCCAAGCACGGCAGCTTCTCGAAGGCGGCCGAACAGGCGTTCGTCGCCCAGTCCGCGCTCAGCCATCAACTCGCACAACTCGAAGAAGAACTGGGGACTCGCCTGCTCCACCGCTCGCGGCGTGGCGTCGAACTCACCGAGTCCGGTCGCGTCTTCCTCGCGCACGCCACGGCCATCCTCCGCCAGGTCGATGACGCCAAGGCCAGCGTCCGCCACCTCGCGGGGGATGCCAGCGGCAAGGTCGTCTTCGGCGTGCCGCACAGTGCCTCGAATGCGCTGGCCCTGCCCCTGCTGCAGGCCGTCCGCCAGCACTTGCCGAAGGTCGAACTGGAACTGACAGAAGAATTGACCGGCAACCTCGTCCAGCAACTGCGCAGCGGCCAGATCAACCTGGCTGTGCTGTTCGACGACGGCACCCTCGGCGAGTTTGCCATCGAGTACCTGCTCGACGAGGCACTGGCGCTGATCTCGCCCACCTCGGCGCCGGATCGCCCGCAGGCGGCGGTGACCCTGCAGCAGGCACTGCGGCTGCCCTTGATCCTGCCCGCCAATCCGCATGGTGTGCGCCCGATCATCGAGGCGGCGGCGCGCGCGCAGGGGCTGCCGCCACCGAACGTCATCGCCGACATCAGCTCGGTCAGCATCCTGCGCACGACCCTGCTGGCCGGCCTCGGCCACACCCTGCTGCCGGTGATGCCCTTGCAGCATGAGCTGGCGGCCGGCACCCTGTGCGCCGTCGCCGTCGAAAACCCGACGCTCACGCGCCGCCTGGCGCTGTGCGCGTCGAAACATGTCCCGCTCTCTGCCGCGGCGACAGCCGTCGCCCGACTCACCGCCGACCTGACGAAGGACCTGTGCACGAAAAACGTCTGGCAGGGAGCCGCACTTGTTCCGAAGGTACCTTGAACGGCTGGTTTCGGTTTGCATGGTGAGTGAGTGCAATCGGCCAGGACGTGCCGGTGGCGATTGCGCCCCAAATCCGACGTTGAGTTGGGCCACGCACGCGTCGGCGGTCATTCACCTCGCCGCGTCGATCTGCGCGAACGACGGGCAGCCTCGTGGGCGGAGCCGCCAAACCGGTCATGAAAAGGCACGAATCCACCGTCACCGGCCGGAACGGTTCGTATGGTTCACCGCTCGGACTTTTCAAGCGACCGACAGCCCGCGAGAGATCGACGACGTCCAACCGGATTAGCAGAGCAGTGCTCGTCGAGCAAGAGTCAACTCGGGAAGCTGAAGAGAGGATGGAACGTCTCCCGAAAAACTGGCTTCCCTCTGCTTGCTGCATCACCGTCGAAGGCCGTCGGCAACGAGCAGTTCTTGATTGACTTCGGTTATGGCGGTTACGGATACTGCTGGATGTGACTTTGGACTACGTATTCCCAGGTCAGCATTCAAGCAACCAACGTCAAGAGGCCATAAACATGTCAGAGGAAAACGGGGCGGCGCTTCACGCCGATCATCTTTCGGAGAAACACGACGACCCATTGGTACGGGGACTGCATCGCGTCATCCGGCAAGCTATTCGCTTGCTGGCCGTCCTGATGACGCTGGTAATCCTGTGGTGCGTTGCCGATGTGGTGCTAGTCCTCTACAACGCGTTGTCAAGCCCACCCGTGCTGCTTCTTGACCTCAACGATATTTTTGTAGTCTTCGCGGCCTTTCTGGCAGTTCTGATCGCCATCGAAATCCTGGTCAATATTACGCTCTATCTCCGCGACGACGTCATCCACGTCCAGCTTGTCGTAGCCACGGCACTGATGGCCATCGCCCGTAAGGTGATCGTGCTTGACTTGAGTACCTTGCAACCGGAGTATCTCTACGGCATAGCGGTTATTTTGCTAGCGCTCGGTCTTACGTACTGGCTGGTCTCCTCGCAGCCCAAGAAGTAAGAGAACCGGGGCAACTGCTGCCCGACGGGTAGCGGACGGCTGCTGATGGTACCGATTCAGTGGATGCGGGCTGACATCGCGCAGATGTTTCACCGGTCGCACAGGCACAGGCGCCACTCGCCAGACCACCGCAACATCCACGCGGTGGCGAACGGCCGAAGAGCATGTTGAGTGAAAGCCCCAGTTCGGCCAGCACAATTACGAACAGCGTCGCGGCCATGATCGGCCAAAAGGTATTGAGAAGCCTCATGTATCCATGCCGGATCGGCTGCCTCCGGGTGTGTGTCGAGCGGCGGTCACGAAGATGGAAGGTGGCGTCGCGTCTGCCGCCGGCAGCAGGCTGTAGGGACGCGTCCGCAAAGCTGTCCACAACCCCGAGGTCAACAGCTGAGCGCGCACGGCCGCCGTGTCGAGCACGGCCAGTTCGGCGTCTTCGCGCGCTGGCCCCTGTTACGTCCTGCCCTAATCCAGACTCCTCGGCCCAAGCTTGTCGAGGTTGAAACGATGGCCGAGTCCCACGCTGCGACCGGAAGAGCGATCCCGGCGGCAACGTGGGATGAAGGCCCTACCGATACGCAAGCAGCGGCAACCGCCAAGGCTCTTCGGGGTCGTACAGATTCATCTGCCGCTGGTGGAAGCGGCGAAGCTGGACGAAGCCACGGCTCTCGCAAGCGGCGGCGCGCCGGCGAAAAAACTCACCGTGCGCGC
>DPSD01000503.1 GCA_003538495.1 Accumulibacter sp. | reverse complement strand
GATGCGAAACAATCCATCCGGATCGCGGCGATTGGTGCGCTGTGGTCGAAGCCCTTGCCCATATCCCATGGATGGCCCTTGTCCTTCGCCGCTTGCTGCAGGTCGCGCCGGGTCAGGTCGAGTCCCACCGCGTAGCCATAGACCAATTCGAGCGCCCGGGACGGCGCAATATCCGCGCCACCGCCGACCAGCGCGACGACCAGTTCGACTTCGTGCTGCAGATTGTCGGTGGTCGGCGGATAGGGGACAGCACCACCGCCGGGAACCAGCGCATCGGCGGGTTTGCTGAAGAAAAAAGGCGGTTCGCGGCCGTCGGCGCCCATTTCGGCGGCGTGATCGGCGTAATTGCGACCGACGCAGTACACCCGACGGACCGGGAAAAGGCCGTCACTGCCGGCGACCGGAACGCTGACCTGTGGGGGGGGTGGAAAGACGTAGGGCATTGCTTCTCCTCGCGGTTCGGTGTCAGACAGGGTTGTCGATATCGACGAATTGGCAGTCGAGGCCGAAGCGCTCGGCCAGGTGTTCGGCGAGCGCCTGCACGCCATAGCGCTCGCTGGCGTGGTGACCGGCAGCGAGATACGCGACACCGGACTCGCGCGCCAGATGCACGGTCTGTTCCGAGACCTCGCCGCTCAGGTAGAGGTCGGCGCCAAGCGCGATGGCCTGTTCGAACAAGCCCTGCGCGCCGCCCGTACACCAGGCGACACGGCGCACCGGGCGCGCGCTATCGCCAATGACCAGCGGCATCCGCTGTAACTGCTCGGCGACTCGTCCGGCGACAGCTTCCAGGGTGGTCGGGCTTTCCGGGCGGCCCAGCCAGCCGACGTCCTGGTCGCCGAAGCGCCCGTCGGCCAGCCAGCCGAGCCGCCGGGCCAACTGGGCGTTGTTGCCGAATTCGTCATGGCTGTCGAGCGGCAGGTGATAGGCGATCAGGTTGATGTCGTTTACCAGCAGGGTCCGCAGCCGCGTTCTCCGGATGCCTGTGACGCGGCCATCTTCGCCACGCCAGAACCAGCCGTGATGGACCAGAATGGTATCGGCGCCGCGCGCCACGGCGGCATCAAGCAAGGCCTGGCTGGCGGTGACGCCGGCGACCAGGCGGTGGACCGCAGTGCCTCCTTCCACTTGCAGACCGTTTGGGCAATAATCGCGGAAGCGCGCGGCGTCCAGGAGGTTGTCCAGGTAGCGTGTCAATTCATCGCGTTTCATTCACCGGCTCCGATTTCGCCCATGCGCAGGCTCTGGCTGATTTTTGCACAAACGGTGACCATCGGTCTGGCCGTTCTCTTCGTGGTCAGCACGCTTAAGCCCGAGTGGCTGGGCAAGGGGTCATTCACGGGGCCCAGCATCGTTTCCCTGCAGGAGTCGGTCAAGGGGATGCCGCCGGTGCTGGTCGCCCCGTCGTATCGCGAAGCGGCGAAGAAAGCGCTGCCGTCGGTGGTGCACATTTTTACCTCGCAGAAGATCAAGGCGCGCCGCCATCCACTGCTCGACGACCCGGCCTTCCGCCACTTCTTTGGCGACGGCGAGGGTGGCGATGGTCCGAGCACGTCCGGCCTGGGCTCGGGGGTCATTGTCAGCCCGAATGGCTATGTTCTCACGAACTTCCATGTCGTCGAAGCCGCGGACCAGATCGAGATTGCCCTCAGTGATGGTCGCAACCTGAGCGCCCGCCTCGTTGGCAGCGACCCCGAGTCCGACCTCGCGGTCCTGCAAATCAGCGAGGAGCACGGCAAGAAGCTGGTGTTGCCGGCGATAACGCTGGGACAGATGGACGACGTGGGGGTCGGCGACGTGACCCTGGCGATCGGCAATCCCTTCGGCGTCGGGCAGACGGTGACCATGGGAATCATCTCGGCACTGGGCCGCTCGCATCTCGGGATCAACACCTTCGAAAACTTCATCCAGACCGACGCGGCGATCAACCCGGGCAATTCCGGAGGCGCGCTGGTGGACAGCCAGGGTAACCTGATTGGGATCAATACGGCCATCTATTCGCGCTCTGGCGGTTCTTTGGGCATCGGTTTTGCGATTCCGATCTCGATCGCCCGCAACGTCATGGAGCAGATCATCCAGACCGGCGTCGTGACGCGTGGCTGGATCGGCGTCGAGGCGCAGGAAATCACCATCGATCTGGCCGAGTCCTTCGGCCTGCCCGATACCTCGGGCGCCCTGATCGCCGGCGTCTTGCGCGGCAGCCCGGCCGATGCGGGAGGGATCAAGCCGGGCGATATCCTGCTCGCCGTCGCCGGGCGGCCGGTCAAGGATCCGCAGGGGATGCTCGATCTGATCGCCGGCCAGAAGCCGGGAGAAACGGTCGGTTTCCAGTTGCGGCGGCAGAACAAGCTGTTCGACACCACGGTCAAGATCGGCAAGCGGGCGCCACCGCGCCGCGAGCGCGAGTAGTCGGGCGAGCCGGCATGTGTCAGCTGCTCGGCATGAACTGCAACGTGCCCACCGACATTTGCTTTTCCTTTGCCGGTTTCCAGGTCCGCGGCGGGGCTACCGACGTGCATTCGGATGGCTGGGGAATTGCCTTTTTCGAAGGCCGCGGCACACGCGTGTTCCTCGACCCGCAGCCATCGTGCTCGTCGCCGGTCGCCGCGCTGGTGTGCAGCTATCCGATCCATTCGCAAAACGTCATCGCGCATATCCGCAAGGCGACCCAGGGCCTGGTCGCGCTCGAGAACACCCACCCGTTCATGCGCGAACTCTGGGGACGCTACTGGATCTTCGCGCACAACGGCCACTTGCCGGATTTCGCGCCGGAACTCGACGGCAGCTTCACGCCGGTGGGCCAGACCGACAGCGAGCGCGCTTTCTGCTGGCTGCTGCAGAACCTGCGGCAGCGCTTTGGCAGCCGGCCGCCCAGTCAGGCGATGCTGTTCGAGGCGCTGCATCAACTGACCCTCGATCTCGGCGCGCGTGGCGCATGCAACTATCTGCTGTCGAATGGTGATTGCCTGTTCGCGCACTGCTCGACGCAGCTGAGCTACATCGTTCGCCAGGCGCCCTTTGCCGTTGCCCACCTGCGAGATCAGGATCTGAGCATCGATTTCAGCGCTGTGACGACGCCCAACGATCGCGTCGCGGTGATCGCCACGGTGCCACTGACCGACAATGAACAGTGGACGGTGATGCCGCGCGGCAGCCTGTGGCAGTTCGAAGGCGGCGCGCCGTCCCGGCATCGGCTCACCATCGCTGGACCACCGCAGACACCCGCCTGAGCGAGGACTTGTCCGCCGCCGGTCGAGCAGGGCGCCAGCACCCGGTGTCAGGCGTCGGGTTTGCGGTCGTCGCCCTGCTGCGGACCGAGATCGGCGATCGCCTGGTTCATTTCCTCGGTGGTCAGCGGTGTCCAATCGTCCCCCTGATTGGCGGCAGCCGATGGCCCTGGCTGGTCGCCCGGTGTGCCAGCAGGCGCTGCGCGTCGGGTGACGAACCTGGCCATCAGCAGCCCCAGCTCGAAAAGCAGGCACATTGGAATGGCCATCAGCAACTGCGAGATCACGTCCGGAGGCGTGAACACCGCCGCCACGACGAACGATCCGACGATCACATACGGGCGCCATTCCCTGAGTTTGGCGAGGTCGACGATGCCAACATAGACGAGAACGACGACCAGCACCGGGACCTCGAAAGTCACCCCGAAAGCCATGAAGGTGGTCATCACGAAAGAGAGATACTTTTCGATGTCGGTCATCCAGGCGACGCCCTCGGGTGCCACTTTGGCCATGAACCCGAAGACCGTCGGAAAGACCAGAAAATAGGCGAAGGCCATGCCGATGAAGAACAGCAGAACGCTCGCCGCGACCAGTGGCAGCGCCAGCCGCTTCTCGTGGGCGTAGAGTCCCGGCGCGATGAAGGCCCAGACCTGATAGAGGACGTAGGGCAGCGCGATCAGGAAGGCGACCATCAGCGCAACTTTCATCGGCACCAGGAAGACGCCGACGACGTCGGTAGCGATCATCTGGCCGCCTTGCGGCAGAGTCGCCAGCAGGGGTTGCGCGAGTAGCGAATAGAGTTCCTTGGCCCACGGGAAGAGGCAGAGGAAAACGACGCCGATGGCGATCAGCACCTTGATCAGGCGGTCGCGCAACTCGACCAGGTGCGACAGGAAGGAGTCTTCGGTTTCGCTCATCGGTCGTTCAGGCCAGACCGCTAGGCTTGCCGGCGCCGCCTTGGTCTGCGGGCGGCGGCGTCTCGGCCGCCGGGCCGGGCAGGATCGGCGTCGCCGCGGGCGGTGGCGGCTCGTTGGCCGCTGCGGCCTGGTTCTCGCCGCTGACCTGTTGGGCAGTATGGGTCATCGCCTGCCGTGCCGCGTGCATTTCGCTGCTCAGGGTCTGTTCGACGCTGCGCGCAGACTCCTGGATCTCGGCCCGCAGTTTCTTCAGTTCGTCGAGCTGGATTTCGCGGTTGATGTCGGACTTGACGTCGCTGACGTAGCGTTGCAGACGGCCGAGCAGGTGCCCGGCGGTGCGTGCCACCTTGGGCAGCCGCTCCGGTCCGATGACCACCAGCGCCACGACGGCAATCAGGATCATCTCGCTGAAGCTGATATCAAACATGGCGCGGTGTGGGCATCGGGTGCGAGCGGTGGAAACGCGGCGAACTGCAGTGGAAACCTCTGTGGGAAGTGCGACCTGACGGGTCTTCGGCGCCGGCCTGGCAATGACCTCCAGGCCGCAGGTTGCCGGATCGCCTGCCGCCGGAAGTCGCGGGAGCAGCAGCTGGCACGGCGACTAGCTCCTGGTCTTTTCCCTGACCTCGCCCTCGATCGTCTGACCCTCCTTGACCTGCGGCGGCGGAGGGGTCGGCTGCGCGGTGCTGTCGGCCGCCTGGTCTTCGGCCGTCGCATCCTTGATGCCGTCCTTGAATCCCTTGACCGCGCCGCCGAGGTCGGAGCCAAGGCCACGCAGTTTCTTGGTGCCGAAAACCAGCAGGACGATGATCAGTACGATCAACCAATGCCAGATGCTGAAAGAACCCATAGCAGGCCTCCGTTAAGGTGAAATTCTCTCGCGTTGCCGGCAGCAAGGTGTTCCGGCGCGGCGTGCAAGGGCTGCCGCGCCGGTCAGATTCGCTTGAGCATCGGCCCGACCGGGTCTGGTCCGCCGACGATGTGTGCATGCAGGTGTTGCACTTCCTGGTGCCCGATGGTCCCGGTATTGATGATCAAGCGGAAGCCGTC
>DPSD01000083.1:1959-2789 GCA_003538495.1 Accumulibacter sp. | reverse complement strand
GCGAGGCAAAGAGCTGATCAGGTGGCAGGGTAAATGGGATCATGCCGCAGACTTGGATGCGCCGCTGCGAGCCGTAGCCCAATTGAGCTACGGCTATAACGCATTAGTTCGAGAGGGCTAACGCGCGAGGTATTCGTCCGTTGTCGTAATCGTGGCATAGGCGAATGCCAAGGCAGCCATCAGAGCAGCATGGACCTGTGCCGCGGGCACCACTTGTCCGCCAAACTCAAGGTCCATCGTCGCGCAAGCGTCGTGAACCAGGAGAACCTTGTAACCCAAGTCCGAAGCGGCTCGGCTGGTCGCATCGATGCACATGTGGCTCATCGCACCGATCACCACGACTTCTTCGATACCCTTTGCATCGAGCATCTGCTTCAGATCAGTCTTGAGGAACGAATTCGGATAGTTCTTCAGGACGACCGGCTCGCCTTCAATGGGTGCAACAGCAGGATGAATCTGCGTGCCTTCCGTTCCCGGAACGAAGAAGGGAGCATCAGAAGTAGGAAATTCATGCCGGACGTGGATGACTGGATCATTGTTCGAGCGGGCGGCCGCGATGACACGGGCCGCGTTGGTTACCGCGTCCTCGATGCCGACCAGAGGCAGTTTGCCGGAAGGAAAATACTCGTTTTGCAGATCGACGACGACGACCGCACGTTTGCTCATGACGTTCTCCTATGCATAGATGAAACGAAATAGAGTCGACATGATCGGGCGCGGATCGCACAATGCGAAGTGGCGTTATCGACATTATTGGTGGCAGAAACGACATGGCCCACGATGAACCCGTCGAAATCGGGTTGGTGCTGTACCCAGGAGCGCAACTGGCG
>DPSD01000083.1:0-1732 GCA_003538495.1 Accumulibacter sp. | reverse complement strand
ATTCATCGGGTTGAGTGCGGTACCCAGGAGCGCAACTGGCGGCGGTGTTGGGGTTGACCGACCTATTCAGCTTGGCGAGCAGGATCGCCTCTAGCCGCCGGACGCAGGGTTCCAATCCCCTGCGCGTCAGTCATTGGCAATTGGACACATTGGGCAAAGCACCTGTCAGGATCTTCGATTCAGCCCCGGATGGCGAGGCCACGCTGTCCGTCCTCGTTCTGCCGCCCAGCCTGGGCGAACCGCTGTCACCACAAGCGGCCGCTCCGTTCACGGGCTGGCTGAGCCATCACCATGGCAAGGGCGTCACGCTTGGTTCGGTCTGCGCCGGGGCCTTCCTGCTGGGCGAGACCGGCCTGCTCAAGGGCCGGACGGTTACTACGCACTGGCTCCATGTCGAATTGTTCCAGGCCCGGTTCCCGGAAGCGCGTATGGACGCCGATCAGCTCATCATTGACGACGGTGACATCATCACCGCTGGCGGTGCGATGGCATGGACGGATTTGGGGCTGAGACTCGTCGATCGTTTTCTCGGCCCGACGGTCATGATCGAGACCGCACGGATACTGCTGGTCGATCCTCCGGGTCGAGAACAGCGCTACTACAGCGTGTTCTCGCCAAGGCTGACCCACGGCGATATGTCTGTGCTCAAGGTGCAGCACTGGCTCCAGGCGACGGATGCCAAAGACATCGCGCTGGAGACGCTCGCCGAACAAGCAGGGTTGGAAGAACGGACCTTCCTGCGCCGCTTTCAAAAGGCGACCGGCATGACGACGAGGGAGTATTGCCAGCGGCTGCGTGTGGGCAAGGCACGCGAGATGCTGCAGTTCAGCCGGCTGCCCATTGACAGCATCGCCTGGGAAGTCGGTTACAGCGATCCTGCAGCCTTCCGGAAGGTCTTTTCCCGGATTGTCGGCCTGACGCCCGGCGAATATCGTCGGCGTTTTAGTGCTGAATGACAAAACCCGGGCAAAGGGGCACCCTTTCTTCGGATCTACCCGACCCGCAACTGAGCGCCGCGAACAGTCCGTGCTCCAGGCTCACAGCTAGCTAGCAGCAGCAGCAAAACCATACACGACGAAATACGCTGTTACTCGCCCGGATTATAGGGAGTGTGACACCGCATGAAATCTTGTTTTCCTCGTCACAATCCCTCCGATAACAGTCTTTGACCAGCGCCAACCTGCCCTCCACTCTCACACCTTAGGCACATCGCCGCAGATGGAGCGATAGGGCCATTGGGAGGTCGAGATGCAGGGAACCAGTGTGCTGTTCGGTCAGATCCTAGCGGTGTTCGGGATCGTGATCACCGGGATGTGGGGCGCCACCCAGTGGACCGCTGCGCAACTTGGCTACCAACTACGCTTGGGCGCTCCCTGGTTCGATCTGATCGGGTTGCCAATCTATCACCCGTGGCGGCTGTTCGAGTGGTGGTACTTCTTCGATGCCTACGCGCCTGACATTTTCCTACGCGGCGGCGCCATCGCCGCGTGCAGCGGATTAATCTCCGCCTTTGTCGCCATCGCACTATCGGTGTGGCGTGCACGGCAGTCCAAGCTGGTCACGACATACGGCTCGGCACGTTGGGCCGAACCAGCGGAGATTCACAAGGCCGGGCTGATCGGTCCGTCCGGTGTCTTCCTCGGCCGCAAGGATCAGAACTATCTGCGTCACGACGGCCCGGAGCATGTAATGGCCTTCGCGCCAACACGGTCCGGCAAGGGTGTCGGCCTGG
>DPSD01000589.1 GCA_003538495.1 Accumulibacter sp. | reverse complement strand
GAAACTGCTCAAATGATGATCATGAACCCCTTGTCTGGCGGTGCGATTGCTGGTCTGTTCAGCACCCATCCGCCGACCGAAGAAAGAGTGGCACGGCTGCGGGCCATGGCCCGCAGCTAAGGTCCAAGGACAGCCGTGTTTCACGTGAAACACGGCTGGCGTCGTCATGCATGCGCACTATCGCAACAACTGCCGCAGCAGTTCGGCAAGACGATAGCCGGCCTCGGTGACCCGGCGCTTTGCGATGGCCAGCGAACTTTCGTGAAATTCGGCGGTAATCGTTGGCACGCCACCGATTACCGGTGGATAGGCGTATTCGCTGGCAATCCGCCAGCTTTCATCAATCCATTGCTCTGACGTTGCCGTTACCGCAGCGGGCGCGAAGTGGCCAACCAATGCAATGGCGGCACTCTGCAATCCTTGGCCGTTCAGCCAGGGTGGCCCCGGCAGGTCGTCCCAATACCGGTGCAGATTCGTCGACGAGGAAGGCGAATGCAAGGGATTGCTGATCGTCACCTTGTTTCCGCCTTGATCGCTTTGTCCGTCCGGGCCATAGCGGCTGGCAGCATGCAGCGGCTGATGGGCATCACCAACCAGGTGAATCAACCAGGGTAGTGCGTAGGCTCGCGCACTGAGCTTCGCCTTCCGGTCGCCGACCGTCTGGGCCAATGCCACCAGTTGGCGATCGATCAGGCCTGGCGACGGCAGAAGATTTTCGGATGGACCCAAGGGACGATCGACGTAATGCCAGCTCAATCGCCGTTCCATATCGGGGAAACCTGGCTGGGTCGATGTTGGCTCCTCTCTGTCGGCGGTATAGAAGCGCTTGTCGTGGCGTATGTCGTCAGGCCAGGTCGAGGCCTCGAGAAAGGCTGTCAAGTCGGGATCAGCACCATTGGCGCGCAGCTGCCAGCGCTCGTAGTCCGGGTGTTGCCGCAGCAGTGCCGCCACCGCATCTCTTGTCGGCGCTTCCAGGCGTTCCCAGGCAATCAGGGCACTGAGCCGATGCCCGGCAGCATTCCAGGCCAAGGTCGGAGCAGCCAGAAGCAACAGCAAGCTCAGCAGCAACAGCCGCCGGAAGAATCTCGCAGACATCGTTTGTCTAGCGGTCAAGGCCGATATCGTCCTGTGAGGCTGGATCATCCAGTGGTTCGAGATGGGTAAATACCGACGTATGCGGCAGCGCTTGACGTATCTCGCGTTCGATATCTTCAAGCAGTTGATGACCATGGTCGATGGTCCACACACCCGGCACGAGGACATGCAGCGAGACGAAGCGGCGTGCACCCGACTCGCGGGTCCGCAAGGCATGGTAGTCGATACCCAGCGAACGATAGCGCTCCAGGATGTTGAGTACGAGTGCGTGCTGCTCCGGCGGAAGACTGCCATCCATCAGCCCCGTGGTCGTACGTTGCAGCAGGCGCCAGGCAGTCCACACGATATTGCTGGCGACCAGCAGCGCCAGTGCGGGGTCGAGCCATAACCATCCCGTGGCTGCCACTCCGGCAACGCCAAGGATCACTCCTGCGGATGTCCAGACATCGGTCAGCAGGTGGTGCGCATCGGCCTCGAGGGTGATTGATCGCTGTCGCCGGCCGGCAAGCAGCAGAATGCGGCCGACGACAAGATTGATTAGAGAGGCCAGCACCGATACCATCAGCCCAAACCCGATCTGCTCGAGTTCCTGCGGATGCAGAAGGCGCTCAATCGCGGCAATGGCGATTGCCGCTGCAGCAATCAGGATCAGCAGTCCTTCGAATCCACTCGAGAAGTACTCGGCTTTGCCGTGGCCAAAAGCATGTCCTTCATCTGCCGGCCGTTCCGCGACCGTAAGCATTGCCAGCGCCATCGCCGCTCCGGCCAGATTCACGACCGATTCGAGGGCATCCGAGAGCAGCCCGACGGAACCGGTAAGCAGCCAAGCCACTCCCTTCAGCGCAAGTGTGGCGAGAGCGGCAGCGATTGACAGCCACGCATAAGATTTGAGTGAGTGCGCATTCTTCATATGTGCATTATCGTCTGCCAGCGACCATCTCGCCATCCTCAGGCATCGTGCTACACTCAATGGATCCTCAATCGCCATGAATCCCGGCCTTGCCTTCTTCATCTACTTCGCCCACGGCACGCGCGCAGCGCGTGCGCAAACCGACACTTCCAGACCAGGGCACATCGTCGCGCTTCGCCGGACGGACGCCATCCACGCTCGCACCGGATTCGCTGGCCCTGAGCCTTTCACTGGCGGCGCGGGTGATTGCTCTGGTGCACACCGGACAGAGCCTGACGCAAGCGCTGACCATCCTCGGCGAAACGGCACCAGCAGCCCGTGCGGCGGCCCAGGACGTGGCTTACGGCAGCTTGCGCTGGTACGGATGTGGCGAGTTCATTCTGCGGCGCCTGCTGGCAAGATCACTGCCGCATCCGCAAGCGCAGGCACTTCTGCTGGGAGCGCTTTACCGTTTGCAGACTCGGCCCGAATCCGGATACATGGTGGTCGATCAGGCCGTGGCTGCGGCCGGCGAACTGGCGGGCGGCGCTTTCAAGGGCCTGGTGAATGGCGTGTTGCGCAATTATCTGCGTCAACGTGAGGCCCTGCATGCGGCCATGCTCGCAGAGGACGAAGCTGCACAACAGCACCCCGGCTGGTGGCTGGCACGCTTGCGGCGTTCCTATCCGGATCATTGGCAGAATATCGTCACGGTCGGCAATAGCCAGCCACCGATGACCCTGCGCGTCAATCGTCGGCGTGCCACCCTGAGCGATTATTCGACTCGCCTGCAAGAGGCAGGTTTGTCGGCCCGGCCGCTGGGAGGCGATGCACTGATCCTCGACAAGCCTGTCCCGGTCGATGCCTTGCCGGGCTTCGCCGACGGACTGGTTTCGATCCAGGATGTCGGCGCCCAGGGTGCGGTGCAGATCCTTGAACCACTCGCTGGTCAGCGCCTGCTCGACGCGTGTGCGGCGCCAGGCGGAAAAACCGGGCATC
>DPSD01000595.1:11311-11834 GCA_003538495.1 Accumulibacter sp. | reverse complement strand
TGATCAACCCCTTCGAATCCGCTTTTAGAAACGAAGCAATGGAGCAGTTGGAAGGACAGAACGCCGTCGATCCGGAAACGCACGATGCCGACTTCGCGCCGGGGCTCGATGTGGATGTCGCTGGCGCGCTGTTCGAAAGCGTACTGCCACAGCCAGTCGACGATGTTGACGATGTGCTGGTCGTTGGCGTCGAACTGGCGATTGGTCCGGCCAAGCTCGACCAGTTGCTCGAACGACGACAGGCTGCCGCCCTGACCGCCGAGCTGCGCGGCCTTCTTGACCGAACGCGCCAGGTTGTAGAACTCGACCAGGTAGCGCGCCACATCGACCGGGTTGGCCAGCACCCGGCGGATGTCCTTCTTGACGATCGGCCGGATCTCCTTTTCCCAGTCGCGCAGGAAGGGCTGTGTCGTCGCCACCACCACTTCGCGCGTCGTCACCTTGATCGGCAGGATGCCGAAGCGCGTCGCGTAGGCGCTCGACATGACTTCGGTGACGGCTGTGAAATCGACCTTCAGCGGGT
>DPSD01000595.1:0-11010 GCA_003538495.1 Accumulibacter sp. | reverse complement strand
CGATGTGCTGGTACTCGAGGCCGACCTTGCGCGCCAGCCACTCGCCGAGTTCTTCCAGGTTCAGCGCTTTCGGCGGCTCCTGATGCGACTTCCATTTCTGGTCGGCGAGGATCACCAGCGGATGCGCGACCAGGCGATTGAGACGGCTCTCCTTGAGCAGGGTATCGGCCTCCGGCTGGCCGACCAGGCGATCCTCGACCAGCCAGCCGAGGAGCTCAGCGAGCGTCAGACGATGTTCGTGGACGGTATTGACCGCTGCTTCGGGCATCTGCGCGCTTCCTGGACGATGATCGGCAACTATACCGGACAAGGCTCGCACTGCTCAATGCCGGCCGCCAGACGGTGTAAGATGGTGCCGCCCCGGCTCGCAGGCCTGGTGCCCCTTCTGGCGGCCGATCAGGCGGCCAGCACTCGAGCAAACCATCAGGAGACCCCCATGCGCCACAATTCACTGATTATCGCTGCAGTCGCCGCCGCCCTGTTGCCGATGCCGGCAGCGGCCCAGTTCGCCGCCGGCATGCAGAGCGGGATGGGCCAGGGGATGTACGGCACGGGGCCGGGCTCGGCCGGAATGGGAGCGGGCATGCACGGCGGCAAACGCCACCAGGCGATGCACGGCCCGGCCGATTGCAGCAAGTCGGCCAACCCTGAACAATGCGCGGCGCGCCAGGAAGCGCACCGGAAAGTCTTCGAGGCCTGCAAGGACCAGGTCGGTTCGGCGCGCCGCCAGTGCATGCAGGAGCAGGCGCAGAAAACCGACTGCACGCAAGCGCGCGACGCGCAGCAATGCCAGGCCCGCAAACAGGCCTACGCGGCGTGCGCCAGCCAGTCGGGAGCGAAGTTCCCGAGTTGCGTGCAGCAGCGGCTGCCGTCCGCCGCCTGCAGCACGGCGACCGACGCCGCCCTCTGCGCGCAGCACGAGAAGGCCAGGACCTTGTGCGCCGACAGGAACGGACCGGACCATCTCCAGTGCCTGCGTGACGTCCTGGCACCGGGCAAGTAACGCGGGTTGAATGGGTTGAATGGGCCGACCCGGGTGATCGGGTAGCCGGCTGCAAGCAGCGCGGCGCACCAGCCGCATCGGGACCGTCAGTTGCCGGCGGTCAGCTGCAACGCCACCTTTCCAGCTTGCTGGCGAAGGCCAGCGTATACGCCGGGCTGGTCGACGGCAGGATCCGCGTTTCGTAACCCTGCGCCTGGAACCAGCAAGCGGCTTTGCCGGCGGTCTGACCGTTGAAGCAGACGCTGACCAGGCGTGGCGCGTCCACCAGCAGCCGCGAGAAGTCGTTGCGTACCGGCGACTCGATCGCCGAATCGAGCGCACCCCGCCGCCGGCAGCTGCGGTAGACGTCCCAGACGCCGAGCCGATGCCGCAGCAGGCAACGCTGCTTATCGGCGTACGCGAGTTCGGGCAGAGGCTCGTCAAGGATGGCGCCGAGCAGCCGCCAGAACTGGTTCTGGCGGTGCCCATAGTACTGTTGCGCGGCCAGTGACGCCGGCGAAGGGAAGCTGCCGAGAATCAGCGTTCTGACCCCGGCGTCGAGAATCGGCGGCAGTCCGTGCAGAAGCTCCGGGCCGCCACCGCTCACTAGCGTCCGCTACCCAGCGACAGCGCCAGCATCAGGTCGTTGATCCGCTTGACGAAACCCGCCGGGTCGTCGAGCGAGCCCCCTTCGGCCAGGGTCGCCTGCTCGAGCAGCAGGTTGGCCCAGTCGTCGAAACGGTTTTCCTCGTACTTGAGGCGCTGCACCGCCGGGTGCCGGGGGTTGATCTCGAGGATCGGCTTGCTCGCCGGCGCCTGCTGCCCGGCAGCCTTGAGGATCCGCTGCAGGTTGCCGCCGAGGTCGTACTCGTCGGCGACCAGGCACGACGGCGAATCGGTCAGGCGGTGCGTGACGCGAACGTCCTTGACCTTGTCGCCAAGCGTCGTCTTGACCTTTTCAAGGAGCTCCTTGTACTCGTCAGCGGCCTTCTCGGCCTCTTCCTTCTCGGCGGAGTCCTCAAGCGTGCCGAGGTCCAGCCCGCCTTTGGCCACCGACTGCAGCTGCTTGCCGTCGAACTCGGTCAGGTGACTGGTCACCCACTCGTCGACGCGATCCGAGAGCAGCAGCACTTCGATGCCCTTCTTGCGGAAGATTTCGAGGTGCGGGCTGTTCTTCGCGGCGGTGAAGGTCTCGGCCGTGACGTAGTAGATCTTTTCCTGCCCCTCCTTCATCCGCGCCACGTAGCCGGCCAGCGATACGCTTTCGTCGGGCGTGTCGGCGTGCGTCGAGGCGAAACGCAGCAGCTTGCCGATGCGCTCCTTGTTGGCGAAGTCTTCGCCGACGCCTTCCTTCAACACCCGCCCGAACTCCTTCCAGAAAGTGGTGTACTTTTCCTGGTCGGCGGCTTCCTCGCTGTCGGCCAGGCCTTCCAGCAGGCCCAGCACGCGCTTGACACAACCGCCGCGAATCGCCTCGATGTCGCGCGACTGCTGCAGGATCTCGCGCGAGACGTTGAGCGGCAGGTCGTTCGAGTCGACCACCCCGCGCACGAAGCGCAGGTAGAGCGGCATCAGTTGCTCGGCGTCGTCCATGATGAAGACACGACGGACGTAGAGCTTGATGCCGTGGCGGGCACCGCGGTCGAGCAGGTCGAAAGGTGCTTTCGACGGGATGTAGAGCAGTTGCGTGTACTCCTGCTTGCCCTCGACGCGGGCATGGACGTGCGCCAGGGGATTCTCGAAGTCGTGCGCGACGTGCTTGTAGAACTCGTTGTACTGCTCGTCGCTGATCTCCGACTTGGGACGCGTCCAGAGGGCCGAAGCCTGGTTGACGGTTTCGTCCTCGTCGGTGACCACCTGTGCCTTCTGCTCGTCGTCCCAGCGCTCCTTTTTCATCAGAATCGGCAGCGTGATGTGGTCGGAGTACTTGCGGATCGTTTCGCGCACCTTCCAGCTCGACAGGAACTCGTCCTCGCCGTCGCGCAGGTGCAGCACCACCTCGGTGCCACGCGCTGCCCGCTCGACCATCTCGACGGTGAAATCGCCCTCGCCGCCCGACTCCCAGCGGACGCCCTGATCGGCTTCCAGACCGGCGCGCCGCGAGGTCACGGTGACCTTGTCGGCGACGATGTACGACGAGTAAAAACCGACGCCGAACTGGCCGATCAGGTGCGCGTCCTTCGCCTGGTCGCCGGTCAGCGCCGAGAAGAATTCGCGGGTGCCCGACTTGGCGATCGTTCCCAGGTGCTGCACCGCCTCGTCGCGCGACAGGCCGATGCCGTTGTCGGTAATGCTGATCGTCCGTGCTTCCTTGTCGAAAGCGACGCGGATCCTCAGTTCGGCGTCGTCGCCGTACAGGCCGGCATTGTTCAGGGCCTCGAAGCGCAGTCGGTCGCAGGCGTCGGAAGCGTTGGAGATCAGCTCGCGCAGGAAGATCTCCTTGTTGCTGTACAGCGAGTGGATCATCAAGTTCAGCAGCTGCTTGACCTCAGCCTGAAAGCCTAGTGTTTCCTTTTGTGCACCCATTGAAAACTCCGTGAAAGCGTTATGAAAGAACCCGGATCGAACCAGACTGCCGCGCGCCAGCGCGCAATGGAGCACCAGTTGGGGGCAATCGCAGCGATTTCAAGGCCCGCCGGCGAAGCCGGGAACCGCGCATCGGCTCCCTACGGTGCTGGCTCGCGAAGCCGTTCATCATCGGCAAAAGGTCGTCGGCGCCGACCTGCTCCGGTTACCGGACCTTCGCACGCACCGTGGCGGCAGTCAGTGCCGCCACGGTAAAGCAACCCGCGCGCGACTGAACCCCTTGCCCGGAAGCAATCCATGCGGAGCGAATTTAGCGCATAATATCATCTGTCTGAATTCTCGATAAAAAGGAAGCTTGGTAACTTTTTGGAAGCCTTGCCGATGGAATCCATCTCCGGCAACAAGCCCTTCCGCATCTTGTCGCTCGACGGCGGCGGCACGTTTGCGTTGATTCAGGCAAAGGTGCTTGACGATCTTTTCCCGGGCGAGGATGGGCATCAGGTTCTCAGCCATTTTGACCTGGTGTCGGCGTGCTCGGGCGGGGCGATCGTCGCCGCAGCACTGATCGAGGGTTATGCGCCGCGTGAAATCTTCGGTCTGTTCGACAACCCGGTCAATCGCCACGAACTTTTCGGGCGCTTGCCCTGGTACCGGAGTCTATTGCAGTTGCTTACCGGTGTTCTTTCACCTTCGAGCCCGGTCGGCAAGCGTTTTTCCACCGATGGCAAGCTTGCATTCCTGCATCGCATCCTGCCCGGGATGGGCAGCACCTCGCTGCAGGACCTGCACGGCATCCTCAACGCCAGTATCGCTTCGCTGCGGGCGCGGCGCGATGAAGCGAGCCGACCCATGTCCTTCCTTTTTGTCACCTACGACTTCGATCGCGACCGGGCGCGCATGATGCGCAGCAATGTCAGCAGCCCGGCCGCCAGTTTTCCGCACCGGCAGCAACGCGCGACGCTGGCGCAAGCGGCGCATGCGTCAAGTACCGCACCGATCAACTGGTTTGACAAGCCGGCCGAATTTGACGGCGGTCGCTTCTGGGACGGCGCCATGACCGGCTACAACAATCCGGTGCTGGCGGGCGTTGTCGAGGCCATCGCCCTGGGCGTGCCGCGCCGCGACATCGGCGTGCTGTCGCTGGGCACCAGCACGGTCTTTCTGCCCGAACAGGGCACCCCAGGGATCCCGGATGCGCTCTGCCGGTCGCGCGCCAGAACCGGCTTCCTCCCTGAACTGGTCAAGGTCGGCAAGACGATCATCGCCGACCCCCCGGATGCGCACACCTTCATCGCCCACATGATGCTCGACGGCGGGCTGCCGCTCGACGTCTCGTGTTGCCCGTACACCGAAACCGCGGTCGTGCGCATGAATCCGGTGATTCAGCCGATCATCGACCGCGCGACGGGGGAGTGGACCGTTCCGGCCGGCTGGAGTATCGACGAGTTCCGGCGCATCGCCGAGATGGACATCTCGGCGAGCAGGCAAGACGACGTCGACTTGATCAAGCGGCTATGCGACGGGTGGTTGGGTGATGGCTGGCACAACCAGCCGGTCCGGGGTTGCGGGATCTGGGCATCGCCGCCTTCGCAGTCGCCCTCGCCCACCTCGCCGAGCACCGATCGTCTGTGCGAAATCGGCCATCGCTGGTACAGCGACGCCAGGGCGGCCTGGACCGCCCTATCGGCTCAGTGACAGCGGACTGAGCCCCTCATGCCGAAGCCACGAATCCTGATCGTCAACTGCTATTCCGACAACCACCGCGGCGCAAGGGGGAACCCCTGGATCGTGCCACAGTCGATTGCGCCGGCCGTACTGGCCGGAATGCTGGACCCGCCCCGCGTCGATATCCGGCTCGCCTGCGAGTTTCGCGACGGTCCTTTCGAGGATCTTCACGCGCTGCAATGGGCGGAGCTGCTGGTACTGACCGGCCTCAACCCGGCGTTCGACCGCATGAAGCAGGTGACGGCCTATGCCAGAGCGGTAAATCCGGGAATTGTCGTGGCGATGGGTGGGCCTTTGGCACGGATGCTGCCGAAGCTCAGCCGGCGCTACTTCGATTTCGTCTGCGGCGACGATGTCGAGCAGCTGGTAGCGGTCGTCGATGCCGTCTTTGGCCCGGGGCACGCCGCCGAAACGCCCATTCCGCGCCACGATCTGTTGCCCGCGAGTCGCATCATTGGCTACGCGGAATCGTCCCGCAACTGCAACTTCCGCTGCAGCTTTTGCTCCATGACCGCCGAAGACCGCAAATTCATGGCCTACGACCTTGCCGCTGTGCGCCGGCAGATCGAAGCCCTTGGCTACCGCCAGTGTGTGATGTTCCTCGACCAGAACTTCTTTGGCGGACCGCGCGCCTACTTCAAGGCGCGCATGGCCCTCCTGAAGGAGTTGTTCGAGCAACGAAAGTTTGGCGGCTGGGCGGCGCTGGTGACCGCCGATTTCTTCACTGACGCCGACAACCTCGCGCTGGCACGCGAATCCGGCTGCATCGGCTTTTTCAGCGGCGTCGAATCGTTCAGCCGCGCGCAGGTCAGTGCCTTCAACAAGAAACAGAATCTGCTGCTGCCACAGGAGGAAACGATCGCTTCCTGTCTGCAGGCCGGTCTGATCTTCCACTACGGCCTGATCTTTGACCTGGCTGACCAGACCATCGACGAAGTGCTCGCGGAAACCGAATTCATCGTCGCCAACCCACGCATCACCCTGCCGAGCTTCCTCAGTTTTGCCATCCCGCTGCTGGGCACGCCGCTGTTCGGCAGCAGGCTGCGCGAGGGACTGTTCCTGCCGAACGTCAGGCTGCGCGACATGGATGGGCGATCGCTGGTATGTCACCCCCTGGACTCCATCGAGAAGGCCGTCGCCTTTGCGACGCTGATGGATAAAGGGCTGATGTCAAAGCGCAAATTGGCAGCGCATGCGTGGGGATTCTGGCGCCGCTATGGCGCCACGCTGTCCGGCTGGGGACTGTTGAGCGGCCTCGGAAATGCCTGGGCGATGAGCTACCCGCGTTTCGGCAGCAATGGTCGCGACGGCATCCGGCCCGGCCGGGACGGCTGCCGCAGCTACCTTGCCGGCCGCGAACCGCTGGGGTCGCTGTATCGTCCGCGGATCAGCATTCCCGAACGCTACCGCGCGCATTTCGAGCCGCTATGCGTCACCGGTCCCGATGGCGAGCTGCACGACGACCTGCTTGACGACGCCGCCCGCCTGCTCCACCCGATCAGCGGCGAAACGGCGACCATTCCCACCTATAATGCGGTCGCAGTGCCCTGACCCGAGCAGGTTCCAGGCGACTCCGGCGACAGGAAGCGTGGATGCCGACAAACTACGGATGACGCGTGTGATGACCAAGCGGCTTTTCAAAGGTCTGGTGCTCCTGGCACTGATCGCCCTGATGCTTCCGGGCGCCTCGCCGAAGACCAATACCTTCTCGGCGGGATTGACCCCTTTGTGGGATGCGCCGCAGGGTCCCGGCCGGTCGAACGAGGCGAGCCGCTGGCTGACCCAGATCCGCGACTCGGTGTCGCTGCCGCGCGCGGGTTGCGCGACGCTGGAGCTGCCGGACTTGTCCCTGACCAAGCCAGCCCGCGCCTTCCAGATCAAGGTCGCGCGCGACCAGTTCCGATCCGGATCGCCGATCGTCTACCTGCAGGAACCGATCGCCGAGTTCTTCATTGTCATCGCCACCGATGTCAATGGCTGCCCCTGGTTGTCCATTTCCGGTCGCGGCTTGCCGTTCGCCCACCGCGACATCGTCAGCCCGTTTCCCTATGCGCGTCTTCCCGCGTTGGCCGAAGGCGCGCCAATCACGGCGATCGTCCAGGACTACAAGGCCATTCGTCCGTGGATCATGCTCGCCAGCGAGACCAGCTTCGTGCGCGACAACACCGTGCTGTGGGTCGGCCTGGGAGGCTACAGCGGCATTCTGCTGATGATGATCATCGTCGCCATCGGCTTCGACGCCTACGCCGGCAGCCGGGTCGCATTGGCCTACGCCTTCTATTGTTTCGCGCTGCAGGTCTGGCTGGTGCAGAATTTCGGCATCGGCTCCGCTTTCGTTCCGTTCTGGCCTGGCCCGCACTACTTTCCGATCCTGCAGGCGGTCTCGGTGGCGGGCGTGGTGCTCGGTATCGGCTTCGCGGTGCTGGAGTTCCTGCAGCTTCGCGGGCGGGTGCGCGCGGCAATTGGCGGCTTTGTCGTGCTCAGCGCGTTCTTCTTCCTCGCTTCGGCCTGGCAGCCCGCCGGTTACCGTGCCGGGGCAGCCGTTCTCTTCGTCCTTGCGCTGGCCACCATCGTGCTGCTCGTCAAGGGCGTTTTCAGGGGCGATACCTCGATCAGGCTGTTCACCCTGGGGCTGGGCGCGACCATGGTCGGCGGCGGGGTGCAGGCTTTTTCGGTAATCGGTAGCGGCGTCGAGGTCAGCCGCATGGCGGCATTCGCCTTTCCGATCGGCAGCCTGTTGCAGGCCGCTTTCTGGCTCGCGGCACTGATCATCCGGCTGCGCAGCGAGCATCGCGAATTGCACGAACTCGAAGGAAAACAGGCGGCGATCATGTGGGCGACACCGGACTTGATCCTGGTCATCGATCGGCAAGGAATCTGCCTCGACTACAAACAGCCTTACGCTACCCGATTCTTCGTCGCCGAAGGAGATCTGCTCGGCAAGAACGTCTCCGCCGTTCTGCCGGCCGACACGGCAAGCACCATCCAGCAGGGTATCGAGGACGCGCTGCTGCGTGGCGATCTGCAATCGGTGTTCGTCGAGCTGCCGGTGGATGGCAGCATCCACCACTACGAGGCGCGCATCGCGCCAAACGGACCCAACAGGGTGGTCATCGTGGTGCGCGACATCACGCTCCAGAAGCACAACGAGGAAAAAATCCGTCGCCTGGCCTATTTCGACACGCTGACGGGCTTGCCGAACCGCCAGAGCTTTCTCGAGCGTCTCGACCGCGAATTGCTGCGTGCGCGGCGGACGAATCGGGGCATGGCGCTGCTGTTTCTCGATCTCGACGGCTTCAAGCGCATCAACGACACGCTTGGGCACAGTGCCGGCGACGCCCTGCTGCAGACAGTCGCCGACCGCCTGCAGGGACAACTGCGCGCCGGTGCCTTCATTGCCCGGCCGGCACTCGACGAATCAGGCCTGCATTTCGCACGCCTTGGCGGTGACGAGTTCACCGTCGTCCTGCCCGATGTCGACACCGCCGAGACCGCCTGCATGGTCGCACAGCGGATCCAGACGGTGCTTGGACGACCGGCCCTGATCGGCGAACAGGAGATCACGATAACGTCGAGTATCGGCATCGCGCTTTTCCCCGACGACGGCGACGACGCCGCGATGCTGCTCAAGCACGCGGATACCGCGATGTACTACGCCAAGGAGCAGGGGCGCAATAACTGGCAGCTGTACGAGCGCACTCTGACCGCCCGGACGACGGCGCGGCTGGCCCTTGAAGGCGATATTCGCAAGGGCCTCGAACGGGGCGAATTTCGTCTGTTCTACCAACCGCAGGTAAGCGCCAACGATGGTACGGTGGTCGGGATCGAGGCGCTGATTCGCTGGCAGCACCCGCAACGGGGCTTGGTGTCGCCGGGAGGGTTCATCGCCGTTGCGGAAGAAAGCGGCCTGATCGTGCCGATCGGCGAATGGGTGCTAAATGCCGCCTGCAGTCAGGTGCGGCAATGGCAGCGCGGTGGCATCTCGGTACCGCGGGTGGCGGTGAACGTTTCGGCACGCCAGCTTGGCGCCGCGGATTTCCTGGACAGCGTTGCGGCGATCATCGCCGCCACGGGCATCGCAGCAGAGGTGCTCGAACTCGAGTTGACCGAAAGCATCCTGATGGATCCGGAGGCCAAACGAATCAAGGAGCTGTTTCAGCTGCGCGCAATGGGAGTGCACTTCTCGATCGACGATTTCGGCACCGGCTACTCGTCGCTGTCGTACATCAAGCGCTTCCCGATCGGCACCCTGAAGATCGATCAGAGTTTCGTCCACGGTCTGCCGCAGAATGCCGACGATGCAGGGATCACCACGGCGATCATCTCCATGGCCCGCAGCCTCGATCTCGATGTCATTGCCGAAGGCGTGGAAACCAGAGAACAACTCGCCTTTCTGCAGCGTGCGCACTGCCCGAAGCTGCAGGGCTACCTGTTCAGCCGCCCACTGCCGCCAGATGAGATGGAAGCTGTCCTGCGTCGCGGCCGCATCGACCTGCCCGCCAGGTTCGCGGGAGAATGAGCCAGACCGCGCACCAGTTGGACCGCCGCACTCAGTCGTCGATTGCCCGATAAGCCACTTCGACGACGTCGACCGTACGGCTGCCCGCCGGACTCTGAAAGCGCACCGTGTCGCCCGCCCGCGACTTGAGCAAGGCGCGCGCCAATGGCGACACCCAACTGACTCGCCCGCGCGCGAAGTCGGTTTCATCGACGCCGACGATCCGGTAGGTCTGCTCGCTTCCCTGCTCGTCACAGATCGTCACCGTCGCCCCGAAGAACACCTGCTCGGTGCCCGCGCGGCCAGCCGGATCGACGATCTCGGCGAGATCGAGACGTTTGGTCAGGAAACGAATCCGTCGGTCGATCTCGCGCAGCCGCCGCTTGCCGTAGATGTAGTCGGCGTTCTCGGAGCGGTCGCCGTTCGACGCCGCCCACTGGACGACACTGACCAGCTGTGGCCGCTCGACACGCAGCAGTTGCTCGACTTCCGCCCTGATCCGCGCGTGCCCGGCCGGGGTAATGTAGTTGCGCGTCCCCGCCGGCAGCCGGAACGAAGGATCGAGGCCCCTGCCGTGGTCTTCGTCATCCTCGTCGTCAGCCGCCGACTCCATCGTCAATGCCTTGCTCATGCTGCTTCCGCAAAGGGAACTGGCAAACCGGGAAAATCCAAAGCAAACGGCGCAGGTCTGGAAACCTGCGCCGCAATCCAGACCCCGGCAGCGATCAGTAGCCGATATTGAAAGCGGCGATGTCGATGCGCACCGTGTCGCGCCCCAAAGCCAGCGCCGTGTAGCGGGCGAAACGCGTCGCCCAGTCCTGCCGGTCGACAAAGCGCTGCTCGCCACCGTAGCGCGCGACATGCAGGATCTTGTCGATGATCAGGACCTTGCCCATCGGGTTGCTCGGTTCGCATTCGAGGTCGGCAAACTCCTTGTCAAACCAACGGCGCGCTTCTTCGGGAGACGCTGCAGCCAGTTCGGTATGGGGAAACTTGAACTCATACTCCCTGTCCCGCCCAAACGAAACGATAATGTGGTAAACCATCTGCCTCCTCCCGGCGGTATTTCCAAGCAACAATTTGACCCCGTATTCTATTCGCAAAAGGCAGCCGATGCGGCAAGTCCCGAACGCGCGCAGCGAGTTTACCACCGGCGCCCGCGCCTTTGTTCCGCTGAGCATGAGCATCATACCTTTTGGCGTCGTTTGTGGCGCAGCGGCGAGCACCGCGGGGATGACGCCGCTGCAGGCGCTGGCCATGAGCTGGGTGATCTTCGCCG
>DPSD01000718.1 GCA_003538495.1 Accumulibacter sp. | reverse complement strand
CTGCGCCTCAGTTGCCGAAAGCCAGCCGCTGGTCGGCGCTGGTCCGCTACATCGTCAGCAAAATCCTCGCAGCGAGACCGAAAAACGCTCGACACCTCGGCTTGCCTCCGCCTTTCCTGCCCGTCGGAAGCGGCTAACAGAGGATTTTGGGATCAATGGCCCAGTGACCTTGAGACGCTGGCGTCAGCGAGGCGGCAACATCCCGAGGCGCGCCAGCGGGGAGAATCGGCTAAGCTGGTCGGCATCCGAGCTGATCAGGACTCCCCAATGGCCCGCATCGTCCCCGACGGCTGGCGCGAACTCTCCGCAAGCGGCGCCGCGCAGCGCGAGATCGAAACCCTCGCCGTCCTCGCCGCCGGCCTGCCGGCCGACTACACGGTCTATCACGCGGTGCACTGGACCGGCATCGACGGGCGCTACGCCATCTATGGGGAAATCGATTTCGCGGTGGTCAATCTCGCCGGCGACCTGCTGCTGATCGAACAGAAGAGCGGCTTCCTCCAGGAGACCGCCGATGGTCTGGTCAAGCAGTATCCGGGCCGGTCGAAGAGCGTCACGGTGCAAGTGTCGCGCATGGTCAGCACCCTGCGCGGCAAGCTCGCGGTCCGCGGCGACATTCCTTCGGTGCACACCGACGCCCTCCTCTACTGCCCGGATTACCGCGTGACGAGCCCGGAAACCGCCGGCCTGGTCCCCGAGCGGATCGTCGATGCCAACCGCCGCGAGCAGCTTTGCCGGATCGTCCAGCGCCTCCTGCCGGCCCGTGAGAGAACCGCGGCCACAGCGAAGATCCACGCCTTCCTGCGTGACCTGATCCAGCTCGACACCGATGTCAGTGCGCTGATGGGTCGTGCCCGCGACCTGGTCACCCGCGTTTCCGGCGGCCTCGCGCACTGGGCGCGGCGACTCGAGTTCGAGCCTTTCCACCTGCGCATCACCGGTACCGCCGGTTCGGGCAAGACCCAGCTGGCGCTTGCCGAGTACCGCGCCACGGTCGACGCCGGCAAGCGGCCGCTCTATGTCTGCTTCAACCGCCCGCTGGCCGATCACTTCGACCGCATCGCACCGGCCGGCGGCCTGGCCTGCACCTACCACCAGCTGTGCGACCAGCGCCTGCGCCATGCCGGCGAAACGCCGGACTTCACCCTGCCCGATGCCTTCGAGCGCCTGCAGCAGCGCGCCGCGGCACTGCCCGTCAGCACCGCATTCCAGTTCGACACGGTGATCGTCGACGAAGGCCAGGACATCTCCGAGGAGTGGCGCGACGTCATCTTCGGCCACGCCCGCGCCGATGCCCGCCTCCTGTGGCTGGAAGACCCGCTGCAGAACCTCTACGGGCGACCGCCGACGCCGCTGCCGGGCTGGGTGACGCTGCATGCGAAGAGCAACTACCGCAGCCCGCGGCCGATCGTCGAACTGCTGCGCCGCCTGCTCCCCGGTGGCCTCGACATCGAGGCCGCGTCGCCGATCGCCGCCGACGAGATCGAGATCCTCGACTACGCCGACGGCGCCGGCATGCTGGCCCGCGTCAGGGAAGCGATCCGGCTCTGCTACTCGGCCGGCTTCAGGAAGCACGACGTCGCGATCGTCAGCTATCACGGCCGCCAGCAGTCGCAGCTGCTGGCGCTCGACCGTCTGGGCCAGACCAGTCTGCGCCACTTTACCGGCGCCTACGACCTGTTCGGGCAGCCGGTCTATAGCCAAGGCGAGGTGCTCGTCGAATCGGTCTACCGCTTCAAGGGGCAGGCCGCTCCGGCGGTCATCCTGGCCGAGATCGACTTCGCGGTGCTCGACGACCAGGCTCTGCGCAAGCTCTTCGTCGGCGCGACCCGCAGCTCGATGAAGCTGATCCTCGTCCTGCACCGGAAATCCGCCGCCCGCTTGCTCGAACGCATCGCCTGAGGGTCGACTTGCCGGGTGGCTCATCCTGCGAGCCTGTCGGGTGCTATCGTGCATTCATCCGCCGGCAATGGCGCCGGCCGAACAGGAGACCCGATGGCCGACAACAACACCCCCCAGATCCTCATCCAGCCGCTCAGGCCAGCCCTGATTGCCGGCGCCGGCCAGAAGCTGCCGGTCCTGATCCGCGTCCAGGCACCCGACGCCGTGGCCAGCGAGAAGAAGCCGCGCCAGCCCTATCATCTCGCCCTGGTCATCGACCGTTCCGGATCGATGTCCGGGCCGCCGCTGGCTGAAGCGGTGCGCTGCGCTAGGCACATTGCCGACCAGCTGGAGCCGACCGACATCGCCGCGCTGGTGGTCTTCGACGAGCATGTCCAGACCCTCGTCCATGCCCGCCCGGTCGGCGACCGCACGGCGCTGCACCAGGCGCTGTCGCGTATCCACAGCGGCGGCACGACCAACCTGCATGGCGGCTGGCAGGCTGGCGCCGACGGGCTGTTGCCCAACGCCGGCGAAGCAGCGCTGGCGCGCGTCATCCTGCTCTCCGACGGCAACGCCAACGTCGGCGAGGTCACGGCAACCGCCGCCATCGCCGCCCTCTGCGGGCAAGCGGCGGAGTGCGGGGTCACCACCTCGACCTATGGCCTCGGACGCGACTTCAACGAAGAGCTGATGGTCCGGATGGCCAGCCAAGGCGGCGGCAACCATTACTACGGGGATACCGCCGGTGACCTCTTCGAGCCCTTCGCCGAGGAGTTCGATTTCATCTCGGCGCTTTGCGGCCGCCATCTCCGCCTGTCGCTGGCCGCCGCCCCGGGGATCGTTATTCGCCTGGTCAACGATTATCCGGTCGAAGGCGATGCCGGCCTGCCGGTGATCCGCCTGCCCGACATCGCCTACGGAGCCGAGGCGTGGGCGCTGGTCGAACTGGCGATTCCGGCCGGGCTCGCCGTCGACGGAGCCGGGCAACTGCTGCAGGCGGCCGTCACCGCGTCGACCCCGGAAGGCAGGCCCCTGGCATTTGCCGACGCGCTCCTGACCCTGCCGGCGATGCCGGTGGCCGCCTGGAATGTCCTGCTCGACGACCCGCTGGTGCTCAGCCGCCAGGCCGAACTGCTTGCCGGCAAGATGCTCGAGCAGGCACGCGCCGCCGCCGATCACGGCGACTGGAGCACCGTCGAGCGCCTGCTGGCCGAGGCCCGCCAGCGCTTCGCCGACCAGCCCTGGCTGGTCGAGGTGCTGGAGCGCATGGCGGAACTCGCCCGCACGATGGACACCGCCCGCTTCAGCAAGGAGGCGCTCTACTCGTCGCGCAAGATGGGTTCGCGGATTTCGGCGAAGGAGGAAGCGAGCTTCGACAACCTCGGCGCCGAAGCGCTCAGCCCCAGCTTCCTGCGCCGCAAGACGGCGCAGGGCAAGGCGCAGTTCGACAAGCCGGACGGTTCGCCGGAATAGGCGGCGGCGGGCGCCCGCGGCAATCGGCAAGGCGCTGCCGGTGCCGCGCCGGCCGTGGACCATCGCTTCATCCCGGTGGCGCTTGGCAATCCAAAGCAAGCGAATCGAACGGCAGACGATCGCCGTTGCCATCAACCGCCGTTTTCGCGCGAGAATGGCGTCGGGTCGAACGACACCTGACGCACCATCGCGCGAGACCGCATCCTGACGCTCGCCCAGCGATGTCCATTCTGCAACCTGTCCAAGGCACGGATTGTTGAAACAGGGGTTGAAGCCCCGGCACAGCGAGGGATAGCGATGAGCAACATGGAACGTATCTACCAGATCGACCAGATTCTCGGCGCGCACCAATCAGCCACCCGCAAGGAGTTGCAGGAGCGCCTCGGCGTCTCGTGGGCGACGCTCAAGCGCGATTTCGCCTTCATGCGCGACCGCCTGAACGCCCCGCTCATCTTCGACCGCAGCCTGGGCGGCTACCGCTTCGAGGAAACCCGGGGGCGGCTCGGGCAGCAATACGAGCTGCCTGGCCTGTGGTTCACCGCCGAGGAAATCCATGCCTTGCTGACCATGCAGCACCTGCTCTCGAATCTCGATACCGGCGGCCTGCTCGGGCCGCAAATCCAGCCGCTGCTGGCTCGCCTCAGCGGCCTGCTCGGCACCGCCGACAACCCGATCGAGGAAGTGCAGCGCCGCATCCGCATCCAGACCGTCGGCGCCCGCGCGTTTCACCTCGACCACTTCCAGGCCGTCGGTTCCGCCCTGTTGAGGAGAAAGCGCCTGATCATCCGCTACCACGCACGCGGCACGGACGTGGTCAGCGAACGCGAAGTCTCACCGCAGCGCCTCAATCATTACCGCGACAACTGGTATCTCGACGCCTGGTGCCATCTGCGCCATGCGCTGCGCGCCTTCTCGGTCGACGCCATCGAGCACGCCGAAATCCTCGACAAGCGGGCCAGGGACATCGCCGACCAGCGACTCGACGAAGTGCTGGGGTCCGGCTACGGGATCTTCGCCGGTGACCAGGTGTCCTGGGCGGTGCTGCGTTTCACGCCGGAACGGGCGCGCTGGGTGGCCGCCGAGCGCTGGCACCCGAAGCAGGAAGGCAAGGAACTCGACGACGGCCGCTACGAGCTGCGCGTACCCTACGCCGACGACCGCGAGCTGATCATGGACATCATGAAGTACGGCGGCGACTGCGAGGTCATCGAACCGGAAGTACTGCAGGCCCGCGTGCTGGCGGAGTTCGAATTGGCGCTGGCGCGCTATCGGCGGTGACGCCCTGATACCGGAGGGCCAGGGTCGAGACCCCGCTGGCGACACTTTCCGACGGGCATGTACGCTTGGGCGGCATGACATCTATGGCCGCAAGAGGCAAGACCACGTTGATTTATAGTGCGCTACCATGCAACACATTGTTTCACTCTGGCGCATGGTGGTGCAATCTCATCAAAGCCAACCCTCCGGAATCGAGGCTCCGCCAACTCGATGCCACGCTGGCGCGCTGGCGCCGCGCGGACTTGCCGCAGCGCCCGCCTTCCGGCTGGATCAAGGCCAGTCGCGAACGGCTGGCACGGACGCGCGCCCTGGTCGACGCCTTGCGTGCCGGGTCCCGGCGCACACTCTGGAATACCGGACCTGGGCGTCGAAGGGCATGGCGTTCGATCTCGACTACCCGCCCGGCGCCACCCCGCTCGATGCCGACGAACTGGCAAGCCTGGAACCGGCAAGCCGATTTCCGGCCATTTGTGGACCTTCCATTGTGTCGCCTTGCTGGCGCTTGCACGGTCACCGTATCGGCCACCTCGCTGAACTCCTTGATCGGGTCGAAGTTCGTGTAGCGACACACCTCGGCGGCCTTGGTGTTCACCACCTTGACCTGTTCCATGTACTCGGCGACAGTCGGGATTCTCCCCGTCGGCGCACGGATCGACGCCAGTGCGGCGGAGCCGGGATGGACGAAGGTGTCGATGCCGAAAAGACCATTGGTTGAAGGTCACGCATGTGTATGCTCAAATCGGATCGTTTGCCAATGGCATCGATCGCCAGGCAGTGATGAGCTCCCCGCCTTTCGCGCCGCGATGCCTGTGTCTGGATATCGAAACAGCCTTCGATGAGTTTCTGTCCATTCACAAACTGGCGGGCTGGAGAGCCGACACCCAGGAAGGGTTTTCCCTTTCCGGGCAGCAGATCGCCGCTGCTGTCGCTCGCTTTGACAAACTCACCGAGGGAGCTGCTTTCGTACTCGGACACAATATCGTGCGGCATGACCTTCCGGCACTCGCCCGCGTCTACCCTCAGCTGAAACTGAACCAACTGCCAGCCGTTGATACGCTGGAGCTTTCCCCCCTCGCTTTCCCCGCCAACCCGTACCACAGCCTGGTCAAGGACTACAAGCTCGTCCGCGACGCCCGCAACGACCCGCTGAAGGACGCCCAGCTGGCGCTGAAGCTTTGGCGGGACCAGTACGTGGCCTTTGCGGCACTCGCTGTCGCGTCGCCCGACGAGCTTGCCTGCCACCATTTCTTCCTGGCTCGTGACACCCGGGAAGGCGTCGGCAGCTTCTTCGCGAAGCTCAGGGCGGCAATGCCGCCGAAGGCTTGCGAGGTCCGTGCGGCTGTCGGTCGCCTTGCGACGGGCAAGGTCTGTCCCGGTCATCTGGCGGAGATCCTCGACCAGGCGCTGGTCGACCGGAGCGTGGGCCGGGCTTTCTCTTACGTGCTCGCCTGGCTCCGGGTCAGCGGTGGCAACTCCGTTCTGCCGCCCTGGGTACGCCTCCAATACCCGGCAACGACCCGCCAGATACAGAAGCTGCGCGAGACAAGCTGCTCGGACCCCGCCTGCCCCTACTGCTCGGTCCATCTGGACCCGCGCAGGGAACTGGAGCGTTACTTCGGCTTTTCCTCCTTTCGCCCGGAGCCCGCGAACACCACCGGTGGCTCGCTGCAGGAGGACATCGTCCGGGCCGGTTATCGGGACGAAAGCCTCCTCGCCATTCTGCCTACCGGGGGTGGCAAGTCGATCTGCTATCAGTTGCCGGCATTGTCGCGGCACTGGCGGAACGGCAGTCTCACGGTGATCGTCTCGCCGCTCCAGTCGCTGATGAAGGACCAGGTCGACAACCTGATCAAGCTGGGGATTTACAGCGCATCGACACTCAACGGACTGCTGACCATGCCGGAACGACGCGACGTTCTGGAGAAGATCCGCCTGGGCGATACCGGTATCCTCCTGGTGTCCCCCGAGCAGTTCAGAAACCGTGCCTTTATCGAGGCCATCCGCCACCGACAGGTCGGCGCCTGGGTATTCGACGAGGCCCACTGCCTCTCCAAATGGGGCAACGACTTCCGCCCGGACTACCTGTACGTCTCGCGTTTCATTCGCGACCGGCACGCACGCACGCCGGACGGGCGCGCGCCGGTCAGTTGTTACACCGCCACCGCCAAGCGCGAGGTCATCGAGGACATCCGCGGTCACTTTCAGGATTCGCTCGGTATCGAGCTGCGCATCTTTGATGGCGGGCACGAGCGGCAGAACCTGCATTACGAGGTGATAGCGGTGAACAAGCCGGAAAAACAGCCCCTGATCCATCGGCTGCTGGAAAAGGAATTCGGCGACGGCGGCGAAGCGGACGTCGAAGGCGGCGCCATCGTGTTCACCGGCCGCCGCAAGAGCGCGGAAGAGATATCCGGTTTTCTGCGCGAGATGGGCTGGGCCTGCGCGCACTTCCACGCGGGCCTCGACGCGGGCATCAAGAAGGCCGTTCAACAGGCGTTCATCGAAGGCGAGCTCAAGGTCATCGTCGCCACCAACGCTTTCGGGATGGGTGTCGACAAGGCCGACGTACGCCTCGTCATCCACGCCGACATCCCCGGCTCGCTTGAAAACTACCTGCAGGAAGCCGGACGCGCCGGGCGTGACCGGCAGGACGCGCGCTGCGTGCTGCTCTACGACGAGGAGGACGTCGAGGCCCAGTTCAACCTGTCCGCGAGCTCCCGCCTCTCCCGCCGCGACATCGCCGCCATCCTGCGCACCCTGCGCCGCTACGCCGGCAAGACGAAGAGCGCCGAGATCGTCGTCACCCCCGGCGAAATACTCGCTGACGACGATCCGGAATCCAGTATCGAGGCCGGCAATCCGGACGCCGACACCAAGGTCAAGACGGCGATTTCCTGGCTGGAACGGGCCCGATTTCTCGAGCGCAACGAGAATCACACCCGAGTCTTCCCCGGCAGCCTCAAGGTTGGGTCACTGGCGGCCGCCGAGCAGCGTCTCGCCAAGGCAAACCTTTCCGACGACACGCGCCGCAAGTACCTCACCCTGGTGTCGCTGTTGATCAATGCACGCGACGATGAAGGCATCAGTACCGACGAACTGATGGCCGCGCTGGGCGAGTCCAGCGGCGACATCATTCGCATGCTTCATCAACTGGAGCAGGTGGGCGTTCTCAGCAACGACCTGGCGCTGACGGTGCTGCTGCGCAACGGCGTCAGGGACGCCGCCAGTGATCGCCTCGCCCGTCTGGCAGAGATGGAAAGGGCGGTCTTCGCCGTCCTGCCCGAGCTGGCGCCCGATGCCGACAGTGGCGAGTGGCAGGACGCCGATTTGCGGGGCCTCTGCCAGGATCTCAAGGGACGCACCGGGTTGGATTTCATCCCCGGGCAGCTGATGAAACTGCTGCACTCGCTGGCGCGGCCTTTCGGCGACGGCGCAAAGGGTCGGCGGGGATCCTTCGACGTCAGGGTGCTGCGCCGCGAGATCCTCAAGGTCCGCCTGCTGCGCAGCTGGTCCAACATCCGCGAGATCAGCGACAAGCGCCGGGCGGTGGCGACGGTCCTGCTGCAGACGCTGCTCGGCAAGCTCGACGACAAGCTGCGCGGCGTCGACCTGCGCGTCGAATGCAGGCTCGGTGACCTGGCGGAAGCGCTGCGCTCGGATCTTGAAATCGGCCCGCAGTTGAAGGACGAGCTGACCGCGATCGAGGCCGGCCTGCTCTACCTGCACGACAACGGCGTCCTGATCCTCGATCGCGGCAAGACGGTCTTCCGCTCGGCGATGACGATTCGCATCTCCCCGGAAGAAAAGTCGCGTGGCTTTACCAACGCGGATTTCGAGCCGCTCAAGGAACACTACAGCGAGAAGAACTTCCAGATTCACGTCATCCACGAATACGCAAAGCTCGGCCTGAAAAAGCTGTCTGCCGCCTTGAGCTTCGTTTTCGCCTATTTTTCGCTGCCCAAGCTCGAATTCATTCGACGCTACTTTGCCGGCCGCAAGGAGATCCTGGAACGGGCAACGACAGAAGAGTCGTATCGGCGAATCGTCGAAAGCCTGCGACACCCCTTGCAGCAGCGCATCGTTGCCGAAAGACCCGACGCCAACCGCCTGATCCTTGCCGGTCCCGGGTCGGGCAAGACGCGCGTCATCGTGCATCGGGTGGCGTATCTCACCCGTGTTCTTCGCGAACCCGCGTCGAGCATCATCGTCCTGGCCTTCAACCGCGGTGCGGCGTGGGAGATTCGTCAGCGCCTGCGCAGTCTCATCGGCGCCGAGGCGGGCGCGGTCACCGTCCTCACCTACCATGCCCTGGCACTGCGTCTGACCGGCACCAGTCTCGCCGCCCTGGCCGAGAAGACCGGAGAAGACCCTGCACGGCAAGGTCTCGACCAGATCCTCGACCAGGCCGTCGCCCTGCTGCAGGGGAAAGCCCCGCCGGGCGGACTCGATTCCGAAGGCGACGAGCTGCGCGAGCGGCTGCTCGCCGGCTATCGCTACATCCTGGTCGACGAGTACCAGGACATCGACCAGCGCCAGTACGACCTGATCAGCGCCCTCGCCGGCCGCCAGACAGAGGACAGGGATGCCCGCCTGACGCTCCTCGCGGTCGGCGACGACGACCAGAACATCTATACCTTCCGTGGCACCAGCAACGCGTTCATCCATCGCTTCCAGCAGGACTACCAGGCGACGGTCGAGTACCTCGTCGAGAACTATCGCTCCACCGCCCATATCGTCGCCGCCGCCAATCAGCTCATCGCGCCGCATCGCCAGCGGATGAAGACCGGGCACCCGATTCGAATCAACCATTCCCGCAAAGGCGACCCGCCGGGAGGACGCTGGCAGCGGCTCGATCCCTCGGCCCAGGGCCGCGTGCAGGTGCTTCGCGTCCCCGGCGATGCGGTCGGCCAGGCCGTCGTCGTGATGGCCGAGCTGTCGCGGCTGAAAGCGCTCGACCCGGGCGGCAACTGGTCGGATTTCGCCGTGTTGGCGAGAAACCGGGCGACCCTCGATCCCGTCCGCGCCTGGTGCCACCAGAACGGCGTCGCCTGCCGCCTGTCCGAACGCGACGGCTCCGGAGCAAAATTCCACCAGACCCGCGAAGCCTGCCGCCTCCTCGACCTGTTGCGCAACAAGCCGAACCGACGAAGCAAGGCCGCCACCCTGTGGCGCTGGTTCGAGGCACGTTTCTCGGCTGCGCAGCGCGCCAACCCCTGGCTCGTGATGCTGGCCCAGTTCATCGACGAGCTGAACTGCGTGTGGGGCGATCTTTCGGTGCCGAGCGGCACCCTCATCGACGCGCTCTACGAGTTCGGCACCGACGCGGCGCGATCCGAGCAAGGCCGCCTGACCCTGTCGACGGTGCACTCGGCCAAGGGGCGCGAGTTCCGCCATGTCGTGATCCTCGACAGCGGCGACTGGCAGGATGCGTTAGACGACGAACGCCGCCTTTACTACGTCGGCATGACCCGTGCCAGGGAACTGCTGCTGATGTGCGAATCGATGCGTGCGACGAACCCGTTCTCGCCACAGCTGTCGGACCCCGGCATCACCCGGGTTCCCCTGCCCCGGGACATCGAACGCCCGGAAGCCCTTGCCTGGCGCTACGTTTCGCTCGGCCTGGCGGACGTCGACCTCGGCTTTGCCGGACGACGACCCGCGGGCGATGCGATTCACCGGGCGCTGGAACGGCTCGATCACGATTCCGCGCTGCGAGCGGTGCAAACGGACCAGCGAATCGAACTTTGCGCCGCGGAGAGCGGACAGCCTGTGGGCGCCATCGCGAGGAATTGCCGACTTCCCGCTGGCCAGGTAATTGCCATCAAGGTCGACACCCTCGTCCGGCGTTTGAAGAAGCAGTCGAATCCGGATTTTGTCCACCTGCTCAGGGTCGAGGCCTGGTGGGTGCCGCTCGCAACCGTGACGATTGCGCCGAACAGCGAGGGTCAGAGCGGTCAGATCCGTCAACGATCGAACCCGGACACCCGCGTCGACGAGACGGTCGGGCCGAGTGTCGAAGTGCCTTGAGTTCTCGCGCGGCAGGATTTCGGCCAAAGCTGGAATGGGCAGGCAGCGCGGATACGCGGCGATCATCGAGACCCGCGCTCAGCCGATGCATCGGGATCCCCGAAAGGGACGCGCCAAAAGCGGCGCGCCCCTCAACTTTACGGTCAGGCCTCACGGCCAATGCCGAAACTCACACCCTGAGGAGCGAACGATGACGAAGTATCTTATCTCCTTCCCCGGACCGGCGATGGACATCCTCGACGAGGACCTGGCGGCCGTCGGCGAAGCGGCACATGCGGTCATACGCGAGGCGAAGGATGCCGGCGTGTACGTGTTCGGTGGTGGCATAAACGAGGACGTCGCACCGCTGATGGTTGCCGCTGACGGCACCGTGAAGAACGAGACGTACCCGCAGACCAGGGAGTTCGACGGCGGCTTCTGTGTTCTGGAACTTCCGTCGCGCGAAGCCGCCGTCAAGTGGGCCGCGAAGATCGCCCAAGCCTGCCGCTGCTCGCAAGAACTCCGCGAATTCCAGTACGACCCCGAGAGCTGAGCGGCGAGTCGCGGCCCGACGCGACCGAGCAGGCCTTCCTGCATCGACTTTCTTCGACTTCCCTGGTAGCCATGAACTGCGGACAGCCAACACGCCCAAGCGCTTGGCGACATCCGTGAGGCCCAATAGGCCCTCGCGCAAGCTGAGCGCCAAGAGCAGTGCGGCCGGCCGCCGTCGGCTCGATCGAGCATTGGTGCCCTGAAGTCAGGGCTTGCCGGCTGGCCAGCTGTCCGGGAGCGACGGCGGTCGGCCGTTGGCAATGCGTGCGCAGGTCCCCTTTCCCCGACGAGCATCGGATTATCGTCGCGTCGCCAGCCCGCGAACCGCGCGCGCGAGGCTTCTTGCTCGATGCGCAAGCCCCTTTGCTGTTCGGGCAAGCCCTTGATCGGCGTTCGTCAGCCCGATGAGTGCCGCAGCGAAGCTTTCTGCTCGATCGGCGCCACGGTGAACTGTCCCGGCAAGGCTCTGAGCTTCGCGGGCAAGGCAAAAAGCCTTGCCGGCAAGCCTTTTTCGTCGGCGCGCAAAGCTACGAGGCTTGCACGGCAAGGCTTTGATCCTTGCGCGCGAAGTACAAAGCCTTGCGCGCAAGGTCGCGAAGCTTGCACTTGATGCTGTTTTTCATCTGGATCGAGCCTCGAAGCTTTGCGCGCAAGGCTTTTTGCTTTGCGGCCAAGCCTTTGCGGCTTGCACAGCGAAGTTCAGAGGCTTGCGGCCAGGCATCGGAGGCTTGCCGTCGAGGCTCGGAGCCTTGCGCCTGAAGCTCCGAGCCTTGCGCACCGAGCGCGACGCCTGTCGCGGCGCTCAGGCAGCGGCGACCGGACTCGGTTTACGCTTGCGGCTGTAGCGACCGGCCATCGCCTCCTTCACGGCATCGAGCCCGGCGCCCTTGCCGAAGACCCTGGCCAGCGCATAACCCTCGAGCGCGGCCGTCAGGATGTCGCTGCCGAGCGCCATTTCGGTGTCGTCGGCCCTGGCCACCAGCTGCCGCAGGCTGGTCAGGTGCGGGCGCAGCAGATCCAGGTTATGCAGATCGCGTTCGGCTTCGGCGAGGTCCAGTTCGGGCGGGATGAGCTGCTTGTCCTGCGCCAGGACGATCAGCGTCTGCCGGCAAAAGGCTTCCGACTTGTCGCCCATCTTGGTCAGGCTGCGCCGCTGGTCGACCGAGAGTTCGATCAGGCCGCCGAGTTTCTCCTACAGGGTACTGATCGCGGCGGCTATCGCCGCCAGGTCGTCGGGGCTGATATTCAGCGCTACGAGGTTTTGGCTCATGGGTATTTTCTCCTTGATACCAAAAGAAAATCAACGGCGCGCCGGCAGTATCCCGCGCCCGGAGCAGGCCCGTCAATAGGCCGTGGCCGCAGCGCTGCGGCGAGGCCCTGCGGGCGTGATGTGCGGCGCGCCAAAGTACCGCGTCGTGCCTCGGCAACAAGCCGCCCGCCCGGTCGGCCAGCGTCTGACGAGCTCACCTGGAACGCCGGCCGCCGAGCAGACGGCGACCGGCAAGGGTGGTTCTTCGCTTCGTGGAATCGTCAAGAACAAGCGCCGCACGAACGCCGATGGCGCCGCGTCGCAAGAGCCATCGCCGTGCCGGTTCCGCGCCATCGCCCGATGAATCGGGCGATCCCCATTTGTCCGGCGGCTGCGGCGAATGACGAAGCCAAGTGGCATCTTCTGGCTCCCACGACTCTTGATTGACCGGGCCGGACGGCCGCCCGTCACGCTCGATTGCTGGTCGATGGCCGCTTTGTAGTACGATCACCGGGCG
>DPSD01000501.1:3342-9993 GCA_003538495.1 Accumulibacter sp. | reverse complement strand
CCGCGTCCAGATGGTGAGGGCCGCCAGGGACCGCTTTTCCGGCTTGCGCGAGAGTCTCGCCGCGGCCACCTTCCGGATCGAGGGACCACTCAACATGATGGCCTCGGTGGTTGCCATGCTGGCGCGACGCAAAGGTGAAACCGACCCCATGTCGGTGGCCCTCGTGGAGGCCATCGCGGCCGGGCAGCAGGCTCTCGAAGAGCTCCGTTCGATGATTCCCGGCGAGACGCGCGAAGCGATCGGCCCGGTCAACCTCAACGAACTGCTGCGTGACGTCCTCGATCTCTCGACCGGCCACCTGCTCGCGGCCGGCATCACGGTGAGCTGGAAACCGCAGGCCATGCTGCCGGCGTTGCAGGGGGCACCGAACAAACTGCGCTCGCTGTTCAAGGCGCTGATCGACAATGCCATCGAGGCGATGAACGTGCGCGGCTGCCGCGAGCGCGAACTGACGCTGGCGAGCAAGGAGCGGCGGGGGGGAATCGAGGTGCTCATCGAGGACTCCGGGCCCGGCATCGACAACTCCCAACATCTCAAGGTCTTCGAGCCATTCCACACCACCAAGCGTGGCGGCGGACACCTGGGAACCGGTCTATCGTCGGCGCAGCAGGTGGCGGCTGACCACGGCGGCTACATCGAAATCGGACCCGCAGCAGTGCGCGGCTGCCGCGTTCGCGTTCTCCTTCCACTCCACCCGCGACCATGAGCGATACGCCTTCGTCGTTGTTGCTGCGCTCCCACTTCGAGACCCTGACGCGTGTCTCGCAGGTACTTTCCCGCTCGCTCGACTTTCATCACAGCCTGCGCGAAGTTCTGCGCACGCTGGAGATCACGGGTCACCTGAGCCGGGGAATGATCAGCGTCGTCGATCCGGGCGTCGGGGATCTTTTCGTGCACGCCGTGCATGGACTGGAGTACGATGAATTCCGGTCGGTTCGCTACCAACCGGGCGAAGGTCTGGTCGGCACGATCCTCGAAGAACGCCAGACCCTGGCGCTGCCGCGCCTGGGCGACGCACCACGTTTCCTCGACCGGCTGGGTCTCTACGACCGGGAATTGCCCTTCATCGCCGTCCCGATCAGTGTCGGCGGAACGTTGCAGGGGGTGCTTGCCGTTCAGCCCGACGACCCGGATGATGGCCTGCTCCAGGAACGCGTACACTTCGTCGAAATCCTGGCCAACCTGATCGGCCAAAGTGTCCGCCTTTCGCTGGACACCGGCCACAAACCGCCCATCGAGGCTCGCGACCCGTTACGCCGCAGTGCGCGCCAGCGTCCCGGTCTTGCCAACCTGGTCGGACAATCGGTGGCCATGTTGCGAATCTTCGAGCAGATCCGGATGGTCGCGAAATGGCCGACGACGGTCCTGATTCGCGGCGAGACCGGCACCGGCAAAGAGCTGGTCGCCAATGCCATTCATGACCACTCGCCGCGCGCACGCGGGCCCTACGTGCGTCTCAACTGCGCGTCGCTGCCGGAGAATCTGCTCGAATCGGAACTCTTCGGGCACGAGAAAGGCGCTTTCACCGGCGCGGTGAACTCGCGCAAGGGCCGCTTTGAAATCGCCGATGGCGGTACGCTGTTTCTCGACGAAATCGGCGAAATCTCGTCGGCCTTTCAGGCCAAGCTGCTGCGTGTACTGCAGGAAGGCGAACTGGAGCGTGTCGGTGGCGACCGGACGCTGAAGCTGGACGTGCGCCTGATCGCTGCGACGCATCGCGACCTGGAAAGCGCTGTCGATACCGGCGACTTCCGCGAGGACCTGTACTACCGCCTCAACGTCATGCCCATTTTCATTCCCCCCCTGCGCGAGCGACTCGAAGACCTGCCGAAGATCGCGAAACACCTGCTCGATCGTCTCGGCGGCATACAGCGCCGCCCGCTGCGCCTCACCGCAGGAGCACAGCGGCGACTCACGCAGCACCACTGGCCGGGCAACGTGCGTGAACTGGAAAACTGCCTGGAGCGCGCTGCCGTGATGTCGGACAGCGGCGAGATCGATGCCGACCTGATTCGTATCGACCAGTCACGCGAGCGAAGCAGTCGGCGTTCGCCGACTTCGCCAACGCCGGCCGTCCCGGCAGTTCCGAGGGCCGGCGTGCGCGAAGCCGGCGATGGCATCGAGCCGGGTGGCGAGCAAAGCGAACGCGAACGCGTGATCGCCGCGCTCGAGCAGGCCGGCTGGGTGCAGGCCCGCGCCGCCCGCCTGCTCGGCATGACGCCGCGGCAGATCGCTTACCGCGTACAGATCCTGAACATCGAAGTGAAGCAGATCTGAAGCGCAAGGCGCTTCGAGAATGGATGGACGCATGCCCTTGGTGTTGGCTGCGGTCGATGCGGCTTGCGGCGCTCTTCCTCAGCGCCCCGTCATTCTCTCCAGCCGTTCGGGGTAGCGGGCGCCCTGCACCGTGATCCTGGAGGCGGCACCATCGATCTCACGCAGATCGTCGGCCGCAAGTTCGATGGCAACCGCTCCGATATTCTCGTGCAGGCGATGCAGTTTCGTCGTGCCGGGGATCGGAACAATCCACGGCTTCTGGGCCAGCAGCCAGGCAAGCGCGATCTGAGCGGGTGTCGCCTGATGCCGTTCTGCGATCCTGCCGAGCAGAGCAACCAAGGTCTGATTCGCCTTGAGAGCCTCCGGCGTGAAGCGCGGGAGGGTGCTGCGGAAATCGGAACGGTCGAAGGTCGTGTTTTCGTCCATCTTGCCTGTGAGAAAGCCTCTGCCCAGCGGGCTGTACGGCACGAAGCCGATTCCGAGTTCCTCGAGGCTTGGGATCACTTCCTTCTCCGGAGCTCTCGTCCACAGCGAGTATTCGCTTTGGAGGGCGGTCACCGGCTGGACCGCGTGGGCGCGACGGATCGTTTGCACGCCTGCCTCAGAGAGGCCGAAGTACTTGACCTTTCCTTCCCGGATCAGATCCTTGACTGCACCCGCCACGTCCTCGATCGGCACGTTTGGGTCAACACGGTGCTGATAGAGCAGGTCGATGGTCTCGATCCTGAGCCGCTTGAGCGAGTTCTCGGCGGCCTGCTTGATGTGCTCCGGCCGGCTGTTCAGGCCCGGCGGACCCTTCATCCCGCGCGGGTCAAGCTCTGGACTGAGGTCGAACCCGAACTTGGTGGCGATCACCACCTGCTTGCGGAAGGGAGCGAGGGCTTCGCCAACGAGTTCTTCGTTCAAGAACGGGCCGTAAACCTCGGCGGTGTCGAAGAACGTGATGCCACGTTCGACGGCGGCCCGGAGAAGAGTGCTCATCTCCTGTTTGTCCTTGGGCGGCCCGTAGGAAAAGCTCATCCCCATGCAACCGAGGCCGAGGGCCGAAACCTCCAGATTGCTCTTTCCAAGTTTACGCTGTTGCATGTTTCCTCCTGTGAGTGTGACGCGCGTCCAGCAGATCGCGGCAAGCGGGATCGTCGGTGGCCTACTTCTGCCGCTTCATCATCTCCTGAACCTTCGGATCCTTCATCATCTCGTTGATGTTCACCCCGCCGACGTTCGGCATGATCACCTCGCCGGGTTTCTGACCGGGCTTGCAGGGGCCGATCCAGCGCGCGTCGAACGACATTTTCGTTTCGCTCGTACCGTGCATCGGCGGGCTGAAGCGGGTATGCATGTCGCCTTTGTAGGAGGAGTCAAACGAGCCAATGAACACGGCATCGGTCGTTGCCGTGCTGCTCTGCACCTTGCACACGGAATGGACGGTCACCTTGTTGCCGAGCGGTGTGATGTCGATGACGCTGCAGTTCTGCTTTTCCTTCCTGGCCTGCTGCTGCATCAGGTCGTCGGTGTTCTGGTCGATGCATTGCTGAATCGCGCCCATGGCCGGCATGCCGTCCATGCGCGTGTTGATCTCCCACAGACCAGCTTTACGTTTGGGCATTTCGGCGGCCTGCACGCTGCCCACGAGGCTGGCAGCGAGCAGTGCAAACAGCAGCAGTGGGCGGGGGCGGCGATTCGTGTCCGGGCATTTCATGATCGTACCAAACCTGTCCTGATGCCTTCGATCAGACTGGTCAAAGCCCCCTTTACCGGATCGGACTCGTCACCCGCCGGCAGCATGTCGATCAGGAACTGCAGCTGATCGACCACCGAATCCTGCTCGCGGTCGCTGCCCTGACGCTTGAGCACATCGCGGTAAGCGGTGACCAGCGCGCCGAGCACTGCAGGTTGGACGATGGCTGCCTGGGTGCGCCCGTCGTAGCAGGCCCAGAGGGCGTCTATCCTGTTCGCCTCGATACTGGCCAGTGCAGGGAAGAAATCCCGATTCTTCGCAAAGCGGCGCCGGGCGTTTTCGGTGCCGGCTTGCAGCAGTCCGGCAAGCTGGCCCACGCGCGCGTCGAAGTCATCGCGCCTACCCCTGGCAGCGAGCAGAACATTGCCGTCCAGAGCCTTGAACAGCGGGTCGTAATCCCATTCGCCGGTGCGTTGATGCGCATGTTCCGAAGCGCGCCAGTAAGCGTCTCGCATCTCGACCAAGGACTGCTCGATCTTTGTACGCTTCCCGCCCACCAAAATGGTCTGGGCGCGGCGTTTGCAGAGCGAAGCGAGCAGCGACAGACGCTCGGCGGTCACTCCGATGTCGATCAACAGCTTCAGGCGCGTCAAGGCTTGATCCATGAAGTCGGCACCCGCAGGGTGGTTTTCCTCCTCCCTGGCCGCGAGCAAGCTGGCGCCGTGGCGCGCTTCCAGTTTGGCGAGTTGCTCCAGCGCCTGCAGGCTGACCTGCGCGTCTTCCATGACCAGTGCGGCGCGGTAGTGGCCGATCGCACGTTCGATGTCGCCGAGTTCGGCCCAGGCGCTGGCGAGTTTTTCCCTGACGCTGGCGCACTGGAAGTCAGGGCTGCGCGCAGCGTTTTCGATGGCCTCGATCTGCTTGCGATAGTAGCCCTGCTGTTCGCTGGTCGTCGCCTGGCGCAGACGGGAACCGAGCATCTCGAGGTCGGCAACGAGATGGCTGGGGTGGACGTAGTCAGCAGTCACATCGTCGGCGCTCGCACCGGGGAACTGGTAGCGCTCGTCGCCGTAGGCCTGGTAGGCGCCCCAGGTATTGTTGTGTGGATATCGCCGGTAGGTCTCGTTACGCGCCAGTAACAGCGCGTGGCCAAAGCGTTTTCCATCCAGCATGGCGGTGTAGAACGCCTGCGCAAAGGTTTCGGCGGCATGGTCGTCGACCGCCCAACCGGCGGCGATGACGGCCTTGCAGCCCATCTCGATGAACTGTGTGGCGAGGTTGGCAGCCAGTTCGCCCCAGCGCGGCTGCGCATCGGCCTGCATGTCGCCGAGATGGCAGCAGTTGATGAAGACAAATTCCGGCACGTGCCTGAGCTTGCCCACCTGCGCCGCGGTGAGACAGGTCTTCGGCCCGAGGACCATGCCGGTCAGGCCGCTGTCCTTGTCCCGGACGACCCCATGTCCGGCCAGGTGCATGAAGCGGTAACGATCGAAGAACAGGGCTTCGAAGACCTGCTGGGCAGTGGCGCGATAGAGATCCTTGAGCACGTACTGGTGGCCGGCGAAGGCCTTGGCAACCGTCCGCGCTTCGGCCTGGGCCCCAGGCAGTTCCATCAACCCGGATTGGGTGTCTCCGACGATGAAGACGCGGTCGCCGGTCACCGTCGGCACCTTTCCCCGACCATAGGTGGACGCAAGCTGGCGCACCAATTCGATGCGCGTCGCCAGCGGGTCGTTCTGATCCTCGTCGCGCATCAGTTCCCAGGGATAGGTGGCGGCGGCCGCATCGACCGACATCATCAGGGTGCGCACTTCGGCGACGGCTTCCTTCATTCCGTTTGGAACCATGAGTTCAAACAGGGCACGCGACAGGCCAGGCTGATCCTGGGTGGCGCTGGTAATTGAAGCGATCAGGCCGTCTACGGCCTGACGCTGGTTTGGCTCGGCAGCCACTTCGTTGCGTGCCCGGTCGGTGATGATGGTGAAGCGCAAACCGCGCCTGTCTTCGCTGATCGTTACCCGATAGGTGCCCGCTTGCCCGCCGCTGGCGACGCTGCGCGCACAATAACCGCCGGCACCACTGCGCAAGCGCCCGTCAAAGTGGATCGAGTCGGCGAACGGCGCATCGGCGGCCATCTCGCGCAGCGCTTGCACCGCGGCGATGGCGCGATCCTGCACCTCTTCGTACACGATCAGGCGGCCAATGCGAAACGGGGTGCCGGTGCTGTTCAGCGCTTCGTTGCTGCGCGTCACGGCAGACAACAGGCAACGCACGCCCACCTCGACCGTGAGGCCGGTGAAACCCGTGCCGACCAGCAGGGCGCAGACCGACAGTCGCGGCGCAGCGCTGTTGTCCACTCCCTGGCGCTGCTCCTCGCTACGCACGTACTCGAGCAGGCCGTTGCTCAGTGCCTGCGTGAGTTGCCCGGGCCGGATCTCGCCGACTGGCCCCAGACCGACGACGATGGCACCGGCCGGCCTGGCATCCGGGGTCGGATTGAGGAAGACCATGGCGTCGTCAGTATGGGCAGGATAGCGGCCGAGCTTCAAGGTGCGAGACATCGAGCCAGCGAGATGGCCGTCAAGGAAGCTGGCGCTGCCGCGCAGGCCGTCGTTGGCGTAGGCGCCGATGAGGATCGGCGATTCGGCGCTGGCCAGGCTGCCATGCACGACTTCGATGCTGGCGGGGGCCCCCGG
>DPSD01000501.1:0-3052 GCA_003538495.1 Accumulibacter sp. | reverse complement strand
GATGCTGGCGGGTGCCTCCGTCTTCGCCGTGGGGCGCCGCCCGCGGCGGGCGCCGCCGGTGGCCGCGGCGATGACTTCGTCGACGCTCGGATACAGGGAATTGCCTTCCAGGCTGCGCGGCTGGAACACCAGTGCGCTTTCGCCACGGGCGCCTGGGGGAACGCGCGACAGTGCGCTGTGGCGGGTATCGCCGGTCTCGATCAACTCCCGGTAAGCCTCGAATGCCTTCTCATGGTTGGCCAGGTCGCCATGCACGGCGTCGGTGTACCATACTGGCACGCCCGGCGGGATGCCCGTTTTCCAGGGCACGCGGCCATCGCCCTCAGCGATGCTGCCGATCTCGACCTGGCCGTCGACGATGCGCACGGCAATCGGCGTGGACGCGTGGCCGGCAACGTAGAGAGTGCATGCCGGGTCGAGCTCGGCGGCGCGCAGTGCGGCGATGGCCTGGCGCGCATTGTCGAGAGGCTCCTTTTGCGGTGGCAACCAGGACTTGCTCTTCTTCGAATCCTGGTCCTGCCCGTACCAGGTCTGCCAGACCGCGGCATCGAAGTAGTCAACCCCATCGACCGCCCGGCCGTTATCGCCCGGCCACGGCAGGAGTTCCAGCACGCCCGGGAAATCACGGACGATCTCCAGGAACTCGCGCATATCGTGTTTCCAGTCGAACCAGCGCTCGATGATCTGGATGAAGTCGTCGCGCGCCATCAGCACGGCGGCGATCGAATGTGAGCCGGCGTTGGGCGTACCGAGCTGCAGCAAGCGGCTGCCGGGAATCGTCTTGAACCTGTCCCAGCGTCCCTGCAGCGCCAGGCGGGCCACCAGGCCGCCCATCGAATGGGCGACGATGCGCAGCGGCTGGCGACGCTTCTCGGCGTCGAGCATGGCCTGGTCGAGTTCCACACCGAAGCGCCTGGCCGCGTCGGTGATCGACAGGCGCCAGTCATAGGCGAAGGGCCGCACTTCATGCCGGTCGGCCAGGTAGCGCGCCAGTGTCTCGTAGTTGCGATCCATCCAGCCGTCCGGCGTCACCCCTGGCGCGTTCACCTTCAGTTTGGCCATGTCGCCCGCCCACATGCTGAACGGATCGAACCAGATGCGGTTCGTACCGATCTGGATGTGACTGCCCATGATGCCGGGCAACAGGAAGACGATGGGCGCGTCCTTCTTGCGCTTGGGCGCTATGCCACCGCGGCCGATCTCGGCCGTGGACGGGCCGGGCAGCAGTTCGAACTGGCGATCGTCGCCCTTGAGCGCAGCCAGCAGCGCCAGCGCGCTCTCGTCGCGCGCGAAGCAGCTGAAGTGGGTGACCTGCGGCCCGCGCACGGGCTTCTGGCGAATGCCCTGCACGCGGATTGCACCGCCGCTCATCGACGGCGTATTGACCACCAGGTCGGTTTCGCCGCCATAGAACACCTCCGACAGGCAGTCGCCCAGCCAGGGCAGCAGACCGTCGCCCTGGTAGTCGCCGGCCAGCACATGCAGCGGGTGTTCGATCTGCACATCCGGTGCGTTGAGCAGGCTCACCAGTGGCGAGTCGGGCATCATCGCCTCGATGCCAGGGAGGATGCGCGCATCACTGCGTGCCTTGACCACCGCCAGCAGGAACTGTTTGAGCAGACCGTAGCTTCTGGCTAGCGGCAGCATGCCGGGAATGACCAGGCCTGCTGCATCGAAGCTCTTGCCGAGCAGATTGAGCATGACGCTGGCCCAGCGATCGAGTCGGCCAGAAACGAGCGTCGTGCCGCGCGCCGGGCAGGCGACGCGCACGAAGCGCTCGACGCGGATGCGACGCTTGCGCAGTTCCCGGTTGAGTTCGCCCAGGTGCTTGGCGTCGGCTTCGAAACCCGCACGGCCCAGGCGTGCAGCATGCGCCTGGAAGCGATCGATCTCTTCGTCGGTGAACGGCTCCAGGTCGATCCGGTTGGCGCGCGCCAGCAACTCACCGATCATGCCGCCGCGCGAATGGCTCAGCAGGTGCAGGCACGCGCCCGTCGGCAGGGTCTTGACCAGGTCCAGAGCATTGGCGATCGGGCTCTCGGTCAGGCTGCGGTGCTCGAAGGCATAGAGGCGCGCGCCATAGGTGGCAAGCAGTTGCTCGCGGTACTTGTCACTGGCCCAGAGGGCCTTGAAGCTGCCCTCCGTAGACGAGGCCGTGCCGTGCAGGAAGATCAGCGTCGGCTCGGCAGATTCGGGCAGCGCGTCCACCTTGGCGAGCGCGAAGGCGTCGGTGGCGCAGCGGTAGAGTCCGATTCGGTCGTCGAGTTGCGCATCCTGAAAAGTGCCGGCAGCGATCAGCGCAGTGACGCCGGCGGGACCGCTCCGGTAGATGCGCAAGCCCTTCAGCACCCAGGCACCCAGACCGTCGCGCGCAGTGCCCGCGGGCAGGCGCGGCCCCGAGAGGCGCAGCAGCTGCCCGACCTCGAGCGGCCCCGCCATGCCGTCGCCGCGCCCCACTGCCGCGCCCAGGTAGCGCTCGGCGTCCGCGGCGGCGACCAGAATGCGAGTGCCGTTGGCGAGTTCGAGTTCCAGTACGGCGTCGAGCGGCAGCGCCGCCGGCACGACACGCTGCGACTCGCCACGCGACATGCCATCGAGTTCGTAGACCTCGGCAGGCCATCCGGCCAGCGGGCAGTCGTCCTTCCTGAGCGTACCGTCGACACACAGGGTGATCGGGTTCTGGTCGTTGCTCATCTCCGTCTCCTTTGCTATCGCTTCCTCTCTGGATCACCTCTGTTGCAGATCTTCGCTACGGTTGAGGCTCCATCAGTGAGTCCTGCAAGACGTTCCGTTCACGCGGTGAACCATGCTGCAACCGCCGCTGGATTGGCGGAAATCATGTCGGATAGATACCATGTTGCTGGATCCCTGCCTGCATCGCCAGCAGCTTTGCGGTCAGGGGATTCTGCCCGGTGGTGTCGGTCGCTCCCCACTGCTCGTAATGGATGAGGTCGGCGATTGGCAGGCGCGGCAACCAGCCGACCTTCTCGAGTTCAGGTTTGTCCTGGAAATGGGAAACATAGCCGATGCACAGGTAGGCCACCGGAACGAT
>DPSD01000189.1:19197-20602 GCA_003538495.1 Accumulibacter sp. | reverse complement strand
GCGATGAACACGCTGGTGGCAATCGCCGACGCCACCGACGATGCCGCTTTCCTGGCGCGTGCGCGCCGGCGCCTGTTCCCGACGCTGGGCGTCGCGCCGGCGCAGCAGGTGCAGGCGACGCAGGACTGGGTGATGTTTCGCCGGGCACGCACGCATCTCTGCCCGCCGGTGTGCGCCCCGGTCGTTCTGCCGGCGATCGAGGCTTTCCAGGTCTGGCACCTGCGCGTCGACGACGCCCAGCAGCTCGCCGTGCTGCACGCGGCCCTCGACAAGCGCGACCTCAAGACGCTCGGCGGATTCAAGTTCCAGCGCGTCGGCATCCTGCGCTTCCGCGACGCGAGCACCTTTGCCGAAGAATCGGCCGATCGCGTGCTGGCCATGTGGCAGCTCGCGCAGCCGGCGCCACAGGTGGTCCTCGGTCGCGTCTGGGAGACCGCGCCAGCGACCGGACAGGGCTGGGAGAACCATTTCCGCCTGCGCAACATGCTCGAACAGATCGCCAGCATCAGCACGCCGCCAGCGCGCGGACAGGGCGCTCTGGCGGCGATCCCGGAACCGCCGGCGCCGCTGGCCGATGGCGCCCTCGACGGCGGCATGCTGGTGGTCAGCATGCCGGTCGCCAGCGCCGAAACGCGCAGCGCCCTGCTGATCCAGGGTGGCCGGGACGGTGACTTCCACTACCCGCAAAAGGACTCGCCGCGCGCACCGCTGCAGTATCTCGCCAACCAGCCACAAGGCACGGCACTAGTGGATTTCATCGCCTTGCTGACGCCCACCCAGCCGGTCTTCGGTCTCACCCTGGCGACCACCAACGCGGCCCCCGACGCTGGCGCCGCGGACCGTCTGAAGGCGGTGGTCGAGGCGCTGCTGGCGGCCGGCAAGGCGTCGACCGACCTGCAGCAGGTGATCGAGCAAATCAACCAGCACGACCGGCAGCAGCTGGTTGATATTGGCCTCGTTCCCGACGACTTCGACGAAGTCATCTTCTTCGAATGACCGCCGCCCGATGAGGAGCTGACCCCATGCCTGCCGCCGTACCCCCCGCTGCCGAGCACAAGAAGCCGGCGACGCCGCCGGCCTCGGTTGGCAACAAGCCCGGTGCTGCGGCCAACAAGCCGGACGCGTCGCCGGGCAAGCAGGCGGCTGCCGGCGGCCCGGCGCAGGCCGGCAAGAACCTGGGCGGCCCGGCCCCGGCCGGGAAGAATCAGGCCGGCGCGCCGCAGGCGGGGGCGAAAAGCGGTGCGCCGGCGACCGGGGGCGGTGTCGCGCCGGCAAACGGCAGCCAGCAGCGTTTCGACCGGATGGCGGTGCGCGCCAAGCTGGCGGTCAGCGAGCCTGGCGACGCGGTCGAGCGCGAGGCCGACGCGATCGCCAGCAGGGTGATGCGGATGCCCGAACCGGCGGC
>DPSD01000189.1:18519-18899 GCA_003538495.1 Accumulibacter sp. | reverse complement strand
CCGGCGGCTGCGCCAGCCACTGCAGCCGCTGGTCCAGCCAGCCCGGCGGCAAGACCCGAGCAGCTCAAGCGCTTGCTGCAGCCCAACGAGAAGAAGCCGGCCGTCGGCGGTGGCAGCGCGTCGCCAGCCAAGGCCGCTCCGCCGCAGGTTCCGACGCCGACTCCGCCGGCGGCTGCTCAGGGGACCGGCGCGCAGGCGGCTCCGACGCAAAAGGCGGGGCAGGCCCCGGCGCCGGCGCCTACCTCGGCTCAGGTGCCGGCAGGTCCGGCCGCCCCGGCGCAAGGGCCCGCACCCGGACGCGAAGATCTCACCGTCAAGCGACGGGCCGATGCTGCCGCGTCGCCGGCAGCAGGCGAGCGCCAGCCGGCCGCCGGCAACGC